>JAGOON010000059.1 GCA_017992505.1 Minisyncoccota bacterium
GTCAGTCAAATTACAGTTTATGCTAGTTACGCCCCGAAACCTCTAGTAGAACTCGCTGTAGAGCCTAAAACGCCACCTAGGAGCGTTAGAACATACCAATACGACCATTCGATACTTATAGAAAAATATGCGCTTAAATGGCAAATTCAAGGCTCTGAAGAATTAATGAAAAGTTTGATACGGTGCGAGAGTTCTGGAAACCCACTTGCACACGCACTAACTCAAAAAGAGGATTCATGGGGTGTCAGCCAAATTAACCTGTTGGCACACACCAACATCACAAAAGAACAAGCTACTGACCCTGACTTTGCAATCGACTTCATGGCGAAACACATTGCTAGTGGCGATGCCCCGCGTATGTGGTACACCTGCTACAAGAAGGCTACTCAGTAAGTGTGGATAACTCTCTATCTTTTCTACTAAAGAGGTATAGACTTTATTTTAGGGGTGGCTAGGAAAAGATTGCACATCGCAATTGCCACCGCCAGTTCTTTACAAGGAGTCAATATGCTTTACTATCTCAGCGGGAAGATTACAGCTCCAACTCGTCAAGAGGAACTCGATAACATGCAAGTGTTTTTCGATACCGAAAGGCAGTTGGTTGCTCGTGGCTTTGAAATTTTCAACCCAGCAAAACTGGAAGTTGAGGGTATGGTGTGGGAATGGTACTTAGCGCGTGACCTTAAATGGATTAACGACTATAGACCCGGCCTATACATGCTTCCTGGATGGAAAGAAAGTCGTGGAGCGAGGTTGGAGTATGCCTTTGCTCAACTGCTTCATCTTTGCATCGTGGAGCCGATGTGATGTTTCAATGTCACAGTTGCAAACTATGGGGTACGTCCTTGATGAGAGTCGGGGCGTATCACTACCACTACAAATGCTACGGAGGCAGAAATGCTACCAATGACCATACGACGGTTCTGTGCTGGGTGTGGTCGTCGGATAGTTTTCGACTGGGTACATGACATGAACAGCGAAGACAACTTACCAACGTACTACCACATTCCATGCTACGAGGAGAAATATGGCAAAACCGTTCAATCCAGCCCTACCAGTGGATTACCGCTCAAAAGCGGAGAGAAAGGTTGAAGACACGGGTCTACCTTTGAAGCCCTGTTGCATTTGTGAAAAGATGTGCAGGCCCTACGGACTTTGGAGTGACGGTCAAACGTGCTCCAGGGTCTGCGAAGTCACCAAAGAGGCACAGCCTCGCAACTACGGAGAGAAATCATGAAAGCTCGAATCATTCTCGTATGCCTCGCCATCATGTCAATCCTAGCCCACGCCGGTGAGTTGAAAGACTTGCTCGGTAAGAAGCTGGTTGAATACCAGGGCGTGTGTCGTTTGGATGCCAACGGCATGTTGGTGTTTACCAACGAAGAAGCCAAGTCAGCACCTCAGTGTGTTGTAGGGGCTGATGAAGGTGAAACAGACCTCAAAGCCGTCCTCATCTTCGATGAAAAAGGTGCGCTCAAGTTGTTTGAATACTCTCTCAAGGGGAAGAAACAACGCACTCTTTGGATGCGAGGTGCTACATGAGCCAGTTCTGTGCTCTCTGCAAGGGTGTGATGCTCGGTGATACTCCCCGCCAAATTATTGACGGGAAAGTCTATCATCTTTCGTGCGGATGGAGGCTCGAACAAGAAGCCATCCGTAACATCAACGCTGACAAAGGAGAAACGTATGCAGATACGCTACCACCCAGGAACGGGAGTACTCCTAGTGTTCCCGAACACGGAGATACATGTCGCCCTACAAATCCTGAAGGCAATGCAACGGGTTCGCCCGTTCCCCTTCATTGGACAAGCCATCAGTGATATTGAAGCAGACTTGCAACCTAAACAGTTGCCGATGGTCAATCATTTTCATTGCTGTGAGCATTGCTTCATGATGCTAGACGATAGAGACCCTAATAGCTTCCAAATGACTACGAGGTCTATTGATGGAAAAGAAACAAGCAAATGGGTCCACTATGTCTGCGGTGAACTCAAGCTCAATCGACCATAAGAAAAACCACCTGATTAGGTGGTTTATTTATTTACTTAGAGAGTTTATCTTTTACGTACTCCGCTCCATTTATATTGAACATAACAGCGGCACCGTGGTCCTCGTCCGTATCACCGCTGTACCACTGCATGAAGTGTCTAAAAGCAGATTCTTTAAATCGTTTTTGCTCTGCTTCTCCGTCAGCCTTCATCCAGTTATCAGCATCGTACTTCTCAGCACCACGGGTAAGTAACTCAGCCCACCTTTTTAGCATAGGCCCAGAAGCTACAAGGTGCCACAGTGTTTTACCTGTTGTAACGTCTCGCTTCATTCCAGAAGCAAACTCTTGTCTTTGACCGCTGTCTTTAGTTGTGAATGTCATATCATGGTTCCTAATTTGAGTAAAAGTACTGGAATAATCTTTTATGATTTCCTTTGCTAGTTTATCCTTTTTTTTCATTTGTTTAAATTATTTTCTTTTCTGGTAACACATCTTAGATTCTCAATTCTACAATCTAGCCTGTCCCTGTTTATATGGTCGCAAACCAGTGGGTGTTCACATTTAGAA
>JAGOON010000028.1 GCA_017992505.1 Minisyncoccota bacterium
GTGCAGTTACAAACTGGTCTAACTTGGGAGATATTGGGAGTACCACCGCAGCGTGGCGTGGATTCAATAACACACCGGCAGATGGCGCTTCACTCTCGACTGATCCACCGACGGGAGGTGATCTACTCATTTCCGTCGCATCAGTGGCAGGAAGTTATGAAGAACAGAACGACTCTGCCACAAATCCATTTGTTGCTTTTCCAAATGATGAAATTGAGTACGATTGGGTGGTACAGCACCATGATGCTGAAGATAAATCCTCGTACTGTTTTCGCATGGTGGAAGACGATAATACTGTCTTTACAGCGTACAATTTTTATCCGGTGGTTCGTACCGTCGGTTACGAACCACTCATTACCAATTGGCGATGGTATGACGATGAAACTAATACAACTCCAAGTAGCCCCATGGGTGGAGAGAATGTCTCGCCGAGTAACGTTGTGAATCAAAACGCAATGAAACTTCGTCTGGTGCTACGAGAAAGCTCTGGTGCCGATGGAGTTAATGTGAAATTTGCGGTGCAATTCTCTGAGTACGCTGACTTTTCACAAGATGTATATACTCTTACAAGTACCTCTACTTGCTCGGGAAATTCTCTGTGGTGCTATTACGATGGTGCTGGAGTTGATAATACCGTGATTAGTAGCGCTGTTATTTCTGATGCGGACAGTTGTGTTGCGGGAGTGGGGAGTGGCTGTGGTACGTACAATGAAAGTACGAGTACAGTTGGGGCAACTCTGGATCAACTAGCGCTCACTAGTACCGAGTATGAGTTTACGGTTTTGCATGACGGCGCTCGTGTGAACTCAGTCTATTACTTCCGCTTGTACAATCTCACCTACGACGAGGTTGTTGGCGTGGCAGATACATTTAGCTACCCGTCGCTTGTAACAGAAGGGGCGGCACTAACCTCTTCGATAGGTAGTGTTGCATCTGGAACTGTGATTGCAGGGGCGACTATTGATGTTGATACTACACCGAGCACGATTGCTTTTGGTTCAGTGCCGTTTGATACAGATTGGGAAGCGGCGCAACAGATTAGTATCGACACCAACGCCACTGAAGGATACCAACTACTTGTATACAGTAGTCAAAATCTTCTAAACTCGTTTGGTGAACCAATTGCTCCCATCACTGGAACCAATGCTTCACCGGTTGCTTGGGCAACAGGATGTACAATTTTGGCACCAAGTTGCTTTGGATACCACACGACGGATGCAACCCTCGACGGCGGGTCAGGTCGTTTTGCACCAACTGACTCATATGCACTCCTTGACACTACCCCACGAGAAGTCATGTACAGCTCGATACCGACCAATGACGTTGAGTATATGTTGTTTAGAATCCGTGTCACCCCTGACCAATCTGCGGGCGATTATGTGGCTGAAATAAACTATATTGCTATACCAGTTCACTAAAATGCTATGATGATATCAATGAAAAAAGCCCTACCTGCCTGTCTGATAACTCTTTTTATTTTTGCTAACCCACTACCACTTTGGGCAGCTGAGTTCTCTATTTCACCAGTCTTAATTGATGTCGAGGTTAATCCTCGAGATATTGTTACCAAAGACATTACTTTAAAAAATGAGTCATCTCAGAAAATAACCCTTTATGCAACCGTCAACGAAATTGCGGTTGATGGAGGTGGAGAGATAAAGGAATTTGTTTCACCTGCTATGTCTGACCGCACCAATACTGTCACCAGTTGGCTTGAAATTGGTCGTGGCCGTATTGAAATGGAAGCGGGAGAAACAAAAACCGTACCGCTAACAATTCGTATGAACCCAGGCGCACAGGCGGGGGAGTACCACGCTTTTATAGGATTTGTTTCAACCAATAAGCGCCCAATCGCCGAAGCGCTTGCGCTTGCGGGCGAGGCTGACGGTGTGATTGTTAAGATTGCACTTGAAGAGAAAACCAACGAACTCTTGCGGATTAGCTCCTTCTTGATTGATAGGTTCATTTTTAATAAGGATAAGAGTTCTATCACGATTGAAATTGAGAATAGTGGTGAAAGTTCTGCAACCCCAAACGGTGAAATTATATTCTACAACTCCCGTGGTGAAGAAGTTTCTTCAATGCCCGTCAACTCAGAAAATATTTCACTTGGTGGCGGTGAGAAAAAGACTATTACGGCGAAAGTTCCATTTCATGAAAAGCTTGGTAGGTATAAGGCGAATCTTGTACTTCGATACGGCAAAGATCAGGAAGCTGCCGTTTTTGATACAACCCAATTTTTTATGGTACCGTTTCCATTACTCGTGGCTCTTCTGGTGGCGATTGTTCTTTTTTCACTTTTTGTGACGTACTTGCTCCGTCGGGCGTTCTATGATGAACTACATGAAGATGAGGACCATACGGTCCCGCTCTACGTTCGAAGTGACCGTGAACATATTGATAAAGACCATGACATTCACATTACGAAAAGTTAATACGTTTTTAGCTATTGCCACAGCGGTGTTTTTGATGCCCCTTTTTGCTTTGGCGCAAGGACAGCTCTCTTTTAGTGTTTCTCCAACCATTTTTGATATGACTGCAAATCCTGGTCAAACATGGCAGAGTACCGTTCGTGTTATAAACACTAACCCTTATGAACTCACTATTTATGTTGAAGTCGCTGACTTTGTTCCAAAGGGTGAAAGTGGGGTTCCAAAGTTCATTCCACTGAGCGAAAGCAAGAGCGAAGGAGCTTCGTTGGCGCACTGGATTCATTCGAAGCAAAGTGTCACTATTCCCGCTGAGAAAACAGTGGAACTTCCATTTTCGATCGAGCTTCCCGCAGACGCTTCTCCTGGTGGACATTTCGCTGCCTTGATGATTAGCACCAAACCAAATGCTCCAACCCCAGGGACACCAAATGTCCAAACTGCTCAAGTTATCACCTCACTTATTTTCCTTCGAGTGACTGGTGATATATATGAAAATAGCGCTGTCCGCTCCTTCCGCTCCACCCACTATTTGCTGAGTAAGCCGGAAGCAACCTTTGAACTTCGTATTGAAAACAGAGGTAATGTGCACGTCCAGCCCCAAGGTGAGATCAGTATCTACAACATGTGGGGCCAAGAGCGCGGGGTAATTCCGATTAATCAGCAAACATTGTTTGGTAATGTGCTTCCAAACAGTGTTCGAAAATATTCCTTTACCTGGACAGGGGAATGGTCACCAACGGATATTGGTCGCTACACAGCCGTCGCTACCCTTGGCTACGGTCTTGATGCGAAGCAGTTTATGCACGCAGATACTGCTTTTTGGATTATTCCATGGAAATTCCTCCTTTTGATTTTTGGAGTCATCGGTGGGTTTATTGCGACTATGAGTTGGGCAATTAAGCTTTATGTGAGACGCATGCTTACGCTTGCAGGCGTACAACCGCAAGGACAAATAGCTTTACAGTCAGTTGAGGCACCTGCTCTGGCATATTCAGTCACTATCCCACTCACTAAAGGGAAGCAAACTAAGAAACAACAATTAGCAAGAGTAGTAGCTCCGATTGAGGTCGGTATTCTTGATTTACGTTCTCGCCTTGAACGAGCAAAGGGGCTTAAGAAGACAACACTTATCATCATTACCTTCATAAAGCAGTATTGGAAATTCTTTGTAGCGCTCACCAGCATCATAGTTTTCGCGCTATTGATTGTCTGGTTTGTAATGGGTGCGAACGCTCCCGAAAGAGAGTTTGAAGTAATTATTGAGGGAGACAACCAAAGTGTAAAGGTGTCGTCGGAAGATACTGCTGTGGCGGAGTCGCAAGCTACCTCTCCTCTAGACGCGACTCAAAATTTTGAACTTTCTATAGTTAATCGTAGCGGAGATGGAGTACTGCAAGAAAAAGTGACCAACGCTCTCACAGCCAGCGGATATGCTATCGCGACAACAACAGTGGGAGCTGGTGCTCCTGAAGAACGAACCGTTATCGTTTACGACCCAAAGGAGGCCGAGGCTGCGCTTCGTTTGAGTAAGATTCTTGATAACGCATTACTCTCATCGTTTGCGGACACAAACGCGTCAACTAGTCAGATTGTTATTTACCTTGGTACTGAAACAATTACAAAAATGGAGTAGTTCAACTTAAAGAAGCACGGTATACTATTTCTACTATGAGTCAAAAAACAATTATCCTTACGGTCATACTGTTTACCCTCATTGTGCTTGGTATGTTTACTTTTGCTCGGATACGAAGTGCAGAGTTACACACGTCACTTCCAGACGGTAAACTCAATAACTCATTACGGACTGTCCTTGTATGAACAAGACATCTGCTGTTGTCACCTTCGTCGTTATGGGCCTGGTTATTGCGCTCGGTCTCTTTTACATTTTTTTCATTGACGAAAGCGAAAAGCAAAAGCATAACAATACTCCCGCGTCTCAGTCTCTTATTATTGAAAATCCTGCAGAATCATTTACCGATAAAGAGGGGAATGCCATCACGGTAAATGACCATTTTGGAAAAATTATTGTAGCGAGCTCATGGGCGAGTTGGTGCCCGCAATGTGTCGACGGGATCAAATCTCTCGCTACCATTGCAGAAGAGTATAAAGACCGAGATGTCGTCGTGCTTGCAATCAATCGTGCAGAAGACCGCTATACAGCTGAGCGCTACCTCTCTACAGTCACCATTCCTCCAAATGTTCAAATCATCCTCGACCCTAGCGACCACTACTTCAAGAATAGTACTGGCTACGCTATGCCTGAAACAATCCTCTACACTCCAGACGGGGACATTGCGTTGCATCAAAGAGGTAATGTAAACACAGAAGAAATCAAGCAACATATTGAAACCCTCTTAGAATGAGCCAAACCTATTGACATATAGCGTCTATGCTATATAGTTATGACAGGTAAGGTCTTTCACACCTAGGCATTCTTTCCACATTTAATGGAGCCTGTTTGTCGACAACAGGTTTAAGGATGCAAGCTTTTCATCATGAGACGAGCACTAGGTTTCTTGATACTCCTCTTTGGACTATCACAGTTCTTCCAAACATCTTTTGCTGCACTTGATGGCGCAGCTCGTGAATCATTTGAATTCATTGAAGTAAGCGCAGTCGTATCACAACAAAAAATATTGGAACAACAATAAGCATAAGGTCAGGTTTTCACCTGACCTTTTTGATATCTCGATTTCTCGTGGTATATAATAAGGACATGAATGTGAGTCGTGTGGTTGAGTATGTCTTTTTCTTTGGACTTTTAGTCATTGTTGGCTACTTGGTGTGGCTCATCATGTCACCTTTTATTACGGCGCTTGCACTTTCGGCAATTATTGTGACCATTTGCCATCCACTCTATCTCCACATCCAAAAGCGCACGCCAAAGCAAAACAAGACTGCAGCAGCTTTTTTCACGACCCTTATTGTCGTAGTGCTTATTGTGCTACCACTTTCACTCATCACTGCGCTGGTCTCAAGAGAAGCAGTAAGTGTGTATCATGAGTTTAGTAATAACCAGAACTTGGAGCTTCAAGGCATGACGCTCGCACTTGAGACAAAAGCAAACGCTCTTTTTCCTGGGTTAAATATAAGTATCAATGAGCAATTTAGCGCGATAGGAGAATGGATTATTTCAAATTTAGGTACTATTTTTGCAAGTACTGTCTCTGTTCTTTTTACTTTTGTTTTGTCTATGTTGGGTTCGTTCTATTTCTTCCGAGATGGTAAAGAACTGATGCAACTTCTTATTAAAGTCAGCCCGCTTCCTGATGGAGAAGACGAGGTGATCTTTGAACGTATGGCACGTGCAGTGCGAGCGGTAGCCATAGGAACGTTACTCATTGCACTCATTCAAGGAACACTCGTTGCGCTTGGTTTTGCAATATTTGGTGTCCCTCGTGCAATATTGTGGGGTACATTTGCCTCTCTTGGTGCGCTTATGCCAGGTATAGGTACTACTATCGTCACCGCACCCGCCATCATATATCTTTTCTTTACTGGCAGTACCACTATGGCGATAGGTCTTCTTATTTGGTCAGTTATTATTGTTGGACTTGTAGACAATCTCATTGGCCCCTACCTCATCGGTCGCAAAAATAACATGCACCCATTCATTATTCTTATATCAGTCCTTGGAGGTATTGGGCTCTTTGGACCGATAGGATTTATTATTGGTCCAGTTACGGTCACACTATTCTTCGTATTACTCGAAATATACAACCAATACATTATTAAAGATAAAAAAGTACCTGAGGAGGAGCTTCTATAGCCTATGATTGATAAAAAACACGTAGAATCAATTTTAAAAATCAACGGATTGGGAAGTACCGCGCCCGACGAACAAATCCGTTCGGTACTTTTGAGCGCTCGATTTAATAGAGATGAAGTAGATGCTGCACTGATGGTGCTTCGAGAAAATACCGTGACTAACGCCACTCGTGTCGATGGTCTGCATAAGGTATTTCGTACTGATGAGGGACTGAAAGCCAACGAAATTTCACAACTGCTCGGTATTGAAGTACAGATGACCGAAAGAGTTGCGGTGGGTATAAATGCTCGACGATACACCTTGTTTCAGGTCATTATCTTATGGTTTGTTTCTATCATTATTGCAACCACCGCCGTCATGTTTTACATGTATGCTAACCAAACAGGTATTTTTCATCCGAGTACTGCGATGGCGAAACAAAAATGAAAACATACACTCTCGTACTCACTGTCGCACTAAGTATTCTTGTAATTCAACTTGCTTCAATTGAAGTGCATGTTCCTGTTTCGACTTTTGAATATGGAACGCTCAAGGATCGAGTAAAAGAGCGTGTTAATTACTTCAGTTCACTCATTCAAAGCACGAGTTATTCAGCAATGCAAAATGTTGAACATGACTCGATGATATTCACAGGTGATGTCATGCTGGCCCGCAATGTGGAAGTCTTGATGGACAGCCAGGGATTGGACTACCCTTACCAAGGACTTGTGCTTACTGCGTTGGCTCAGAATCCAGCGATTGTAGGTAACTTTGAGGCTAGCATGAACACTGCCCACACCCCAACTCCAGCGTATCAAATGAAATTTTCAGTTCGAGTAGACACACTTTCTGCACTTGCTGAGGCTGGCTTTTCACATGTGTCACTCGCTAACAATCACAGTCTTGACTATGGCATTGACGGTTACAAAAATGCGACAGCAAGACTTCTTGAAAACAATATTGCGCCGTTTGGTCATGGCGCAATAATTAATCAGAATTCTATTTCGTACATTGACACTCCACGTGGGATTGTTGCCCTTGTTGGTATTAACGCCAGTGGAAATATCCCAACCAAGCAAGATATAAAAAATGTACTAACAAAAGCAGATGAAGAAAGTGACCTACAAATCATCTATATTCACTGGGGAATTGAATACGATGATGTGCACAATAAAACTCAGAAGCTCCTCGCGCACGAGCTCGTCAGTGCTGGAGCAGATTTAATCGTTGGACACCACCCTCACGTTGTACAAGACATCGATATTGTTGATGGCGTGATCGTCTTTTACTCACTTGGCAACTACATTTTTGATCAATATTTTTCTGAAGAAGTAAAAGAAGGATTAGTGCTCTCTCTTGACATGATGGGTGAAGCTGGGGTGTACCTATTACCCATAGAGAGCAAGAACCCGCTTTCTCAGCCGAAGCAAATGACCCCCGAAAATCACGCTTTGTTCCTTCAAAACCTCGCTAAACGTAGTCATCCAAGTCTCAAAAACAGCATTGAAAAGGGGTATATCCCGCTTGGCGATGCGGTTGCAACTTCCTCAAAAATGGCTATGATGGTTCGATAATTTGACTGATATGTTTAATAAATTTGAAATTATTGGAGCGGGGTTTAGTATTCTCTGTATGGCGCTTGCTCTCTATTTGATTCAAGTAGATACCAATATGGCGCTAAAGCAGGATTTTGAAAATCAGCTTGCGCAAGCTCCGCAGACGGGTGCAATTGTGGTTGGTTCAGGCGAAGATAAAAAGAGTGAACGAGTAGATGCATATTTAGAAGCCACTAATGATAATGGAAAAGTTGAGCGTATGGTAATTGAAGATGTAAAAATGGGAGAAGGGAGTGAAGTAAAGGTTGGCGATACTGTTGCAGTGCACTATGTCGGTACACTTCAAGACGGGACAGAATTTGATAATTCAAAAAAGCGAGGCCAAGCATTTGAATTTAAAGTCGGTGGTGGTCAGGTGATCAAAGGGTGGGACGAAGGACTCCTTGGTATGAAGGTGGGTGGTCAGAGAATCCTTGTTATCCCGTCTGACATGGCTTACGGAGAAAAGGGAATTGGACCAATTCCTGGGGGGGCCACACTCGTCTTCTCAATTGAGTTGATTGCAATTAAGTAAGAAAATATCATTCACAAAAACCAGCACAAATGTGCTGGTTTTTTGTTACCTGCTAGGGTATAGTGCCGACACTCATGGCTGATAAACCAATAAGTTTTGAAATCGTAAAGCGCCAAAAAGGAACGCTCGGACGCGCTGGAATTATTCATACCCCACATGGCGATATTGAGACGCCAGCTTTTGTTGTGGTGGGCACAAAAGGTACGGTAAAGAGCATTAAACCTGAGGACATGCGCGACTACGTCGGCAATCAAGTGGCGCTCGCCAATACCTATCACCTTTTTCTTCAACCGGGTGATGATGTGGTAAAGGAGGCTGGAGGGCTTCATAAATTTTCAAATTGGAATATGCCAACGATTACTGATAGTGGGGGCTTTCAGGTATTTTCACTGGGAGCAGCGTTTGGCAAAGGGGTAACAAAATTTGCCAAGGGAGAAGTAAATGCTGAATCAAAACAGCAATACCACGGGCTCAATGTCTACTCAAAGGAACTAGCCAGCGAGCACGGGAAGCTTTGTATTATTGACGAAGAGGGAGTGACTTTTACATCACATCTCGACGGTTCTTTGCATCGCTTTACTGCTGAACGCTCAATCGATATTCAACACAATATTGGCGCCGATATTATC
>JAGOON010000027.1 GCA_017992505.1 Minisyncoccota bacterium
AAGCCAACAAACCCAACCGATTACCGCTAAGAGTGAGTACACCTTTAGTTGTGTTGAGACCACGACGAACACTACCTGGACTGATAGTGTGCTGGTGGAGACACAGGGGGTGATTGAGGAGATTTAGTCTTAAGAACAGAAAACAGCCCCCGCAAATCGCGGGGGCTGTTTTATATTGACAAATATACTTATCATGGTATTTTGATGCGGGTTTTCGGCTGGGTGTAAGAAAAAAAGTTTTCTTGCGTCACAAGAGCCGGACATACGTTTTTATTTCACAAACAAAAGGAGCGAAATGCAGTGGTACGGACCAGGATCAGGGCAGTCACCGACCACTTCGCTGGAAAGCCAGCGGAGGCAAAAATGGCTCGCCGTCTTATTCTCATTGTTCGACTTGCGGATGGTGATTGGGTTTTGCAAAAAGAGAAGAAACCCGACAGTCATCAGCCGAGACAGCGTTATACAGACGAGGCAAAGACATTATTTCAGAGTCTCTTCTCTTCTCGTGTAAAAGAAAAAAAGTTTTGCGCCAAAAGCAAAGCTGACACGGCACTTCATGAAGTGCTGGGTTTCCGTCGTACGAGCGACATTGAAGCAAAGGCTCATTTTGAACGCGATGGTATTGAGTGGCACCCAGTCATTTTGCGCCTCGACTATTTTGGTCTCGACAGCTCCTTCATCATGAAGCGAGCGAAACTAAAAAGTCGTACCCTCACACCGCTTGCGGAGCACAAATACGCTGAAAAACTGTTCAAGGTTTTCCCGCGCGATACGTGATTGTTGCTTCAAGAAAAACAAGTTCTTAAACTTTAGACCGACTCCTTTGAGTCGGTCTTTTTGAATAGGACAGATTTAGAATTTTCTATGAAAATTTTCTCTCATAATCCACCCATTGGTAGGTGAGATTTTCGTATTTAGCAGTTTCGTGCTGATTTGTAATCTGAAATTCGTCTTCAAAAGCAGGGAAAAATGTATCAGCGATAGGTTCATCATGTACGTAGGTAACATGAAGTCGTGTAACCAGAGGCAATGTTTGGCGGTAGAGTTCGGCGCCCCCTCCAATGTGGATTTCACTTGGCGATTCTTTCTTGGCGAGTTCCACTGCCTCGACTAGTGAGTGGGCCACCTTAACGCCCTCATACACATAACGCTCATCTCGAGTGAGGACAATGTTGGTGCGACCAGGTAGTGGTTTGCCTAAAATTTCTACAATTGAAAGAAAGGTATTCTTACCCATGATAATTGGATGTCCAAGCGTCAGTGTTTTAAAACGCTTCATATCGTCTGGTATATGCCAAAGGAGCTGGTTATTATTACCAATAGCTCGATTGGTTCGGCTCATTGCAACAACGATAACAATTGGGGGGCACGGTTCCATATGTCGATTATGCCACAGCAGGTGGAGGCTGTCCTCCTAGCCATGCCCTTGTGGGGAAGTATAATGTTGGTACTAATTTTCTTGCCATGTCACATTTTGAAATTGAAATTAAAAGCTTACTCGGTGATGTCGATACCGCGTCACGGCTAAAAGAAAAAATGTGTCTACTTGACCCAGGGTGCGTTCTGCTTGGTGCCAACATCCAGCTCAACCATTATTTCGAAGGGGGCGATATGGAAGAACTTTTCTTGGCTGTCAAAGACCTTTTCTCAGAAGAACAACAGGAGAAGCTTCGAAAAACGATTGAACGAGGAAGTGAATTTTCAATTCGGACGCGAAAGCGAGATAACGAAGTACTCCTTGTGCTTAAAGCGTCAATCGACGAAGGTACTAGTGCAAACACTGTGAAGCGTATGGAGTTTGAGGAACCAGTTTCAATTTCTCTTGCCGAACTCGACGGGCTACTTTTATCGGCAGGATTTTCATACCAAGCCAAATGGTCACGCGAGCGCGAAGAGTATGCATACAAAGGGGCTGTTGTAGCACTCGATAAAAACGCTGGGTACGGCTATCTCGCTGAATTTGAAAAGATTGTGCATGATGAGTCTGAAGCAGATACTGTCCGTGCCGAACTCGATACACTTATGGCCGAGCTTGAGGTATCTGAACTTGAACAAGAGCGATTGGCACGGATGTTTGCGCATTACAATGCAAACTGGCCAGAGTATTATGGGACCGACAAAGTATTTATCATTGAATAGTATGTTTTTATCTGACGTTGATATTAAAGCGGGGATTGCATCTGGTGCAATCATCATCCAGCCATTTGACGAACGTAAACTACAACTTGCGAGTTATGATGTAACGCTTGGTAATGAATTTGAGATTGTCGATCGACATCAGATTGAAGCATCAGATCCCGCGCGAAAAATCTTTCCGAAGACCCGCAAGGTAATCGTCGCTGACGGGGAAGAGTTTGTGCTACATCCAGGGGAGAATGTGCTTGGGAAACAGAAGGAATTTATTGGAGTTGATTTGGAACACCTCATTCTCCTTTCGGGAAAGAGTAGTCTTGCGCGCATCGGTCTTGTGGTGCACAACACCGCGATGCTTTTTAATCCAGGACATAAGTTCTATCCAACTTTTGAGCTTGTGAACAGTAGCAATATCCCGATTATCTTGCGTCCAGGGATGGAGGTAGCTCAGCTCATTTTTGCAAAACTAAGTTCGCCGTGCTCAAAGAGCTACGAAGATGTTGGTCGTTACGATAGTGAAAATTCAGACCACTTTACTGGTTCTAAAAATTAGTTATGGAAAAGAAACATCCAGAATACCAATACTTGGATCTGTGTCAGGATATTCTTGATAATGGTGCCGACAAAGAATTATTTTTTAACCAAGTTGTACTTGATGAGTATGTAGCAAAAGGTGAGGAACCACCATTTATTCGCTCTGTGTTTGGGCGACAAATTCGTTTTGATTTGTCTGAAGGGTTTCCGCTTCTCACTACCAAAAAAACATTTTGGCGCGGTATCACCACTGAGCTTTTGTGGTTCCTTTCAGGAACTTCAAATATCAAGCCACTGATTGATGTAAACAATCACATCTGGGACGAGTGGGCATGGAAGATGTATCACATGTGGGCCAAGGATAATGCGCCCGCAGAAGATATGACGCAGGACGCATTCATCACAAAACTCAAAGAGCTTCCCCTTGAAGATCCGTTTGTACAAAAGTGGGGCGACCTCATTACTATTTACGGTCGCATGTGGCGCAAGTGGCCAGCGAAAGATGGTCGCGAAATTGACCAGCTTCAGTGGGCGATTGATGGGCTCAAGAAAAAGCCAGACCGTAAGTCGTATGTTATTTCGGCGTGGAATCCAGATTTTATTTACGAAATGGCTAGTGAAGGACAGCAGTCACAGGTACCCCCATTTTGTCACACCATGTTTCAGTTTCAGGTGGCAAATGGAAAGTTGAATCTCGGACTCTATCAACGGTCTGCCGACACGTTCCTTGGGGTGCCATTCAATATCGCAAGCTACGCACTGCTTCTTGAGATGGTGGCGCAAGTCGTCGATATCCCAGCAGGGGAGTTCGTCCATACCTTTGGTGATGCACACATCTACAGCAATCACTTTGAACAAGTGAAAGAGCAAATGAAGCGTGAACCATATCCATTTCCAAAGCTGAAGCTCAATCCAGCTATTAAAAACATAGATGATTTTAAACTCGAAGATATTGAACTGGTTGACTATCAAGCTCATCCAAGCCTCCGAGGTGAAATTGCCAATATCGGTGGTTTTGACCCAGTGAAAAAATAACAAAAAGCTGGTCGCGAAGCGACCAGCTTTTTGTTATACTGAAATTACTAAGTCCCACCACTATGATCTAATCCACTTCGTTCATTTCTGATTTATTACTACCTAATGTTTTTCCTATGAACGAATACGATTTCATCAAAGACCAAGATAAAGAAATTTACGAGGCCCTTATGGGTGAAGAGGAGCGCGAGCGAAATGGCATCGAGCTGATTCCAAGCGAGAACTATGTGTCACGTGCTGTCCGCGAAGCGAACGGCTCTGTGCTGACCAACAAATATTCCGAAGGTTACCCAGGGAAGCGCTACTATGGCGGACAGGAATACACTGACATTGTCGAATCGATTGCTATTGAGCGAGCGAAGAAACTTTTTAATTGTGAATATGCTAACGTGCAACCGCTCTCAGGCGCGCCTGCGAACGTTGCAATGTACTTCGCGCTGATGAATCCAGGCGACACCGTACTCGGTATGGATCTTTCGCACGGGGGCCACCTTACCCATGGTCATCCCACCACCGCCATCAACAAAGTCTTCAACTTTGTTCGGTACAAAATGAAAGATGTAGATACGGGTGAAATCGACTACGAAGATTTGCGAAGGGTGGCCCTTCGCGAGAAGCCAAAAATTATCTTGGCGGGGTTCTCAGCCTATAGTCGTGAACTTGACTATGCGAAGTTTGTTGAAATAGCAAAAGAAGTTGGCGCATATACTGTGGCTGACATGGCGCATATTGCTGGACTTATTGCGGGAGGCGTCGCTAAGAATCCGTTCGACTTTGGATTTGATGTCATCACAACCACCACACACAAGACGCTTCGTGGACCACGTGGAGGAATGATTCTCACCCGAGAAGACGCCGATATTGCAAAGCGTATCGACAAGGCAGTCTTTCCAGGGATGCAGGGAGGCCCGCATATGAACACTGTAGCGGGGAAGGCAGTGGCCTTCGGTGAAGCATCAACTCCTGAATTTAAAGCGTATGCAGCTCAGATTTTGAAAAATGCAAAAGCAATGGAGGCTGTCTTCAAAGAAGAGGGAGTACGACTCCTTTGTGGCGGTACTGACAATCATTTACTCTTGGCTGATGTGTATGGATCACTGGGTATTACTGGGCAGGAAGCAGAGGTTGTGCTCGATGAAGTGGGGATTACCCTCAATAAGAATATGATTGCAGACGAGCCACGTACTGCGATGGATCCATCAGGAATTCGTTTTGGGACTCCAGCAATGACGACTCGGAATATGAAAGAAAGAGAAGCGACCGTACTCGCAAAGCTCATGATTGCGACTATGCGTTCGAAAGATGATTCAGTGCGGAAGACAGCGATTAGAAATGAAGTACAAGAAATAGCAATTTCGTTTCCAGTACCAGAGAGATTTGTTTAGAAAGTGAAAAAAAGGGCGCCTTTGGCGCCCCCTTCATTGCATTTTTAGAACGATAGGTCTATACTCTCGCCTAGTTTTTTGTCCTTTATACAGGGGGAAGTCTAATGAATATTTCTTCAGAACAAACCGTTTGTGACCTCAAAGATCATGGGTACGCCTTCATGCCTATCAATATTGATATGTATGAAGGGGCAGAGTCAGCTGCCCGCATTTTCCTACTCTCAAAAGTTGATTGCTGGCAAGACTGGTACTTTGAACGCAAAGATAAAACCAAGCTTGGTATCATTGAAGAATTCTCGTCTCATGCTAGGGCGTTCGGCGAACGACACCTTGCACTTTCGTATGCTCACGATTTGCCATCTCAACGAGTCGCTGGGTATGGCAATCTTCACACTAAGACTTGTCTTGCTGTTATTAACGAACTCTATCGTGATATGCGACGGCGGGTAAGTTGCCTTTCTCCCAGTCTCGAGCGTCACTGTGGTACTCGTAATGTTGTAAACCGTATTCGGAATACATTTGAAATGGGTAACGAGCGTGCCACCTCACTTTTACTCCGTTCCAGTGTCTGCGGACAGCGGGGTATGAAGGGGAAGGTTTTGCAGGCGGACAGCGTACTTTCAATGTACTTCGCTTCAGAAGACAGTGAAATTTGGTTGAAAGATGAAGCAACAGAAAAATGGGAGCTTTGTTCACCACCGTATGGGAGTGCGCTCCTGTTCTTCGGCCTCAAGGTTGGCGAGCTCGGCAATCCTGCGTTCAAGTCGTCTACGTACCGAATCGACGAGCATGCTGGCAAGTCAGTCCGAGGCACCATCATGCATGTTCAGATAAAAGAAGAGGTCGATACACAAGATGTATCGAGTAACACCCAACCCCTTATGGCCTAATTGCCACCAACAGCACGATTCTTGTGAATCGTGCTGTTTTCTTTTCTGCTATTATTAAAGAACATGCAAGAGGAAAGTGGTTGGCAAAAATTTAAAACGCAATTCAAGAAACATTGGTTGACGATATGGTTCGTGCTGGGGTTTTTCACCGACGCACTCCTTCTTAATCGCATTGACGACGTAATGGATAACCTCATTCTGCTTGCGTACGTACTTCTTGCTACATTTTCGCTTATCTTGTTTTACGTCGGGGTGGCTCAAAAGCTTGGAGGTTGGTTTTCAAAAAAGTTAATCCGCTACATGCCGGGAGTAATGCAGTACTCTTTTGGGGGTCTCCTTTCCGGAATGCTTATTTTCTATGGTCGGAGTGGAGATTGGATTACGAGCGCACCGTTCCTACTCTTGATTCTTTCTGTTATTCTTGGAAATGAAATGGTGCACAAGCGTTCCGACCGCTTGGTCTATCACATCGCACTCTACTTCATCGGATTATTTTCGTATTCAGTGCTCGTGCTCCCAATCGTATTTGGAGCGATGGGGGATTTGATGTTTTTCTTAAGTGGACTGACAGCACTCTTGTGGGTGACGATTGTGGTGCAGATTCTCTACCGCGTGGTGCCGAATTTTATGCGAGTAAATACGCGTCGTATCGTATTGCTTGTGGGAGTTATTTATATGTCACTCAATAGCCTTTACTACACGGGTGTCCTCCCACCAATCCCACTTTCACTAACTGAACACGCTATTGTGCACTCGGTGACCAAACCAGACGCCAATACTTACCGTATTGTCACCGAAGACCAAGCTTGGTGGAGAGAGCTCCCGTTCATGGAAGAGTCACTCCACCCGGTAAATGCTGAGCTTTCTTGTTTTGCTCGAGTCTATGCACCAGCAAAACTTTCTACAGAAATTTATCATCGTTGGGAATATAAAGGTCCTGATGGAAAGTGGGTTGAACGAGCGCGTATCAAATACCCAATTGCTGGCTCAAACGCCAGTGGGTATCGTGGCTACACAACGGTGGGTAACGTTACTAGTGGCAAGTGGCGCTGTAGTGTGGAAACAGAGCGTGGGCAGGTACTTGGTCGTTCGACGGCCTATGTGGTCATCGGTGGCGAAGGGACACCTGTCACAAAGGTAGAGTAATGAGGCTCGCCTTTGTAAAAGATTAGATAATCAGCTATTGTAGCGAGATATATGAAAGAGATGATTGAAGAGGCTATTGCAGATGCACTCAAGACTCTGGGTATCGAAGGGGTCAATTTTGCCGTGGATCACCCAACAGACAAGAACACCAATGCAGACTATTTTTCTAACGTGGCATTGGTCGTAGCGGGAAAAGTTAATCAGTCGCCAAAAACAATTGCGGAACAGTTGTCTTTGGCACTTGCTGGGGTTGTTTTAAATGTGGCAAAAATTGAAGTTGCTGGCCCAGGGTTTTTAAACTTTTATCTCAATCGTAGTTTTTTCACCACAAAACTCAATGATATTTTGAGTCAAGGAGACATATGGGGTCGTAATGACTCATGGGCAGGGAAAAGGGTGCTCGTTGAATACACCGACCCAAATCCATTTAAAGAATTTCATATTGGACACCTCTTCACCAACGCTGTTGGCGAGAGTATCGCTCGTCTTTTCATGATGAATGGAGCAGATACTAAGCGAGTGAACTATCAAGGTGATGTCGGACTTCATGTTGCACATGCTATCTGGGGAATGCAAAAACTCGGCCTAACACCTAGTTCAACTTTTTCAGCCAAAGACTTGGGTAAGGCGTATGCGCTTGGCGCCACTACTTATAAAGTCGATGAACAGGCAATTGTTGAAATTCGTGACATAAATAAAAAAGTGTATAGTCGTGAGGATGAGACCATCAACGCACTTTACGACACTGGTCGTAAAGTTTCATTGGCGTATTTCGAAACGGTCTACGCGATTGCTGATACCCAGTTCGATGAATATTTTTTTGAAAGTGAAGCTGGTCCAAAAGGGAAGGAACTTGTCTTGAGCAATCCTGATATATTTCCCGAAAGTGACGGCGCAAGAATTTACAATGGAGAAGCAAGGGGGTTACATACACGGGTCTTTTTAAATAAAGAAGGACTTCCAACCTATGAAGCGAAAGAACTCGCGCTTGCGAAGCTAAAAGACGAACGCTTTCAAGGTTATGATCATTCAGTTATTTCAACCGCGAATGAAATCAATGAATATTTCAAAGTGCTTCTTTCAGCGATGGGTGAAGTGTACCCAGACTTGGCTTTGAAGACCGAACATATTGGACACGGTATGGTGCGTCTTTCGACAGGAAAGATGTCATCACGTACGGGTGACGTAATTCCAGCAATCGATTTTATTGAGGAAGTGGCTGAGGCGGTGAAAGAGAAAACTACAAAAGACAACCATCAACTAGCTACTGATATTGCTATCGCTGCTATCAAGTACGCTACTTTGAAAGGAAGTATCTTGCAGGATTCAATCTTTGATAAAGAAAAAGCGCTTTCGTTTGAGGGAGACTCGGGGCCGTACTTGCAGTATACGTTTGCACGTATTCATTCGGTACTTGCAAAGGCAATAGAAGCTGGTGTGCATGGGAGTACGCAACTTCCACCTCACGAAGCCCATGAGGTTGAAAAAATTGTCTACCAATTTCCTGAGGTTATCGCGATTGCACTGGCTGAACGAGCACCACACAAAGTCACGACCTACCTCACCGAACTCGCGGGAGCGTTTAATTCATTCTATGCTGTTGAGAAAATAGCTGATGCGACTGATGAATATGCACCATACAAGGTGGCGCTTGCCAAGGCCGTTGCTATCACGCTGAAGAACGGTCTCTGGACGCTTGGTATCAAAACGCCGGAAAAGATGTAACTGTTTTAAAAACGCCGACCCTTTGGGGTCGGCGTTTTTATTATGATTTTAATTTCGCAATTGCATCACTGGTTCGTCCGGTAAAGAATCC
>JAGOON010000029.1 GCA_017992505.1 Minisyncoccota bacterium
CTTTCCACGCTGTGGTGTATGCAGGTGAGCGAGTCTCCTGCGCAGATTGCCAATCCTTGGACTTAAGGTGAGTTCCAACGAGCACACTTCCCTTCCCTATCTTCTTATTAATCAGATCGAGCATTGGAGTGATTTCTTTTGTTTTTTCGTCCTCAGTACTGGAAAACATTCGTAGCTGTTCGTTAGTATCTGATTCCAGATTAAAGAGTAATATACCGGCTTTTTTATACGGAACACCAACTGCATAGAGCTCTTTCAGTAGCTCACTTCCAGCCCTTAAGAGCGCAAAAGTATCATTGGTAGCAACGTCAAACTGCCGTACGGCCCGACCACCGTGCAAGAAGTAGTCACCATGCCTACTGGTTCCTAAAGTAACCTGCAAAGACTTTGTTTTTTGACTTTGTGCACGCAAATCCTCCGCTGCTTCGCGGATATGATAAGCCACGGCATCCTGTAGTACAGTAAGATCAGTAGTGGTGTTTTTAAAAGATCGTGAATGTAAAATACTCTGCTTAACAAAGGATTTACGAGTAATCTGACTCGAAGCAATACCTTGCAACTCCTGCCATAAGCGCACACCAGCGACACCAAATAATTCATCGACTTGTCTTCGTTCTAGCGCTAAAAGGTGCTCAACAGTGGTTAGTCCATGACGCTTGAATGCTTCTGCCGAGCGAAGACCAACGCCCCACAGTTCTCCGAGTCGGACTTTCTTCTGGACAACACCCCAATCTTCATCCGTGAGAAGATACAGTCCTGTTGTCTTTTTGGATACAGTGTTAGCGTACTTAGCCTGTGTCTTTGAGCGAGCGATCCCTACCGAAACCGGGATCCCCACCTCGCGCTCCACTCTGTCTTTTACCTTTTTCGCAATTTCTAAAACCGTACCCTCCTCACCCTGAAGTAGAAAAAAAGCCTCATCCACAGAATACTGTTCCACCGTATCAAGCTCTTTTCTCATGGCTTCAAAGACACGCCTTGAAATATCACGATACAGTGCGAAGTGTGAAGAAAACGTTGTGGCACCAATGTCTTTTATAATGTCCTTTATCTGAAAATACGGCACTCCCATAGGGATGCCCTTGTCCTTTATCTCCTTCGATCGAGCCACTACCGCACCATCATTTGAAGACAGTACTACGACAGGTTTGTCCCTCAGATCAGGTCGAAAGAGCCGCTCACACGACACAAAGAAATTATTACAATCTAGGAGTCCAACCCATTTCTGCATACGCTTTAGTATACCAAGACATAGAAAAACCCCGCGACAGAAGGTCGCGGGGTTTTGCTCATTTCTGGCTACTTTATGAGTTTCCAAATCTTAGGATCTTCCTCACCGTCGACTTTAAAGATAGCAGTTCCTTTGAGTCCATATTCTTCAACCAAGTCGAACTTATCTTCAATTGCACTCGCGTCGCTCCAAGTGACGAACCGCACCTTTACTTCTGTCTTACTCACTGTCGCTACCTGAAGTGCCTTGGCTGCTGCCTCAAAGCCTTTTGGAGTTCCTTTTGGAGTTGGGAGCGCATTGAATGCTCGGAATGCAGAATCTTCAGGGAAGTAACTAATGACAGCTTCTCCACCTGCTGTTCGTCCGATAGGAGAGTTGTACTTCTTTGATAACTCAAGGATTCGAGGTTGATTGAGTGAGGCGACACGTGTGTAATCACGATACCATTCAGGTGCAACGGTGACATCCCACGCACGACCGTATGTTGGTACCCCAAGAAGAATCTTTTCCTTATCGATATCCTTAACTGCTAATTTAACCACTTTCTCCACCCAGTCCTTATCCGCAACCGGCATGTATGGTACACCCTTACGTTCATCATTGAGCTTTATATCTGCTCGTTGCTGATCGTAGGTCATGATTTCTACAGTGTCACAGTATTGATTGATAGCCTTGTAGTCATTAGCGTAATCAATCTTAGCTGGTGGATTGGCATAAAGTGACTCAGGTGGGGTACGAGCCTCAATCGCACAGGTAAGCTTTTTGTTTTTTAGTTTGGTATTGAGCTCTTTAAGAAACTTTGAAAAATCATCCTTAGTTTCTGACTTTTTTTGCTCATAATCGATATTTACTCCAGCAAAGTCATTATCGTTAACCATCTTTACAATGGCAGAAATATGCTTTTTCCGCTTAGCACTGCTACTGAGAACAGTGTCGATTTGCTCACCATCAAACCAGGCGACCGTTGGAATAACAGGAATATCTTCATCTTCAGCAGTTTCAAGGAGATCTTCCCAGGCGCTGCTTTTAAAATTAGCTTTGTTTACCAGACTACCATCAGGGGAAACCTCATAAACGAAAGGATAAATAACATCAATATCTTTTATATTTTTTGTGGCGCTCTTTGGAGCGGCATCGCCACCAAACCACGGTACCCAAGCACCAACCTCCATCGCCAAAGCGCTCGCCGGAACACCAGCAAAGAGCACAGCTCCGAGGGTCAGTGTCGGTACGATTTTTCGTACTTTTTTCATACTCATATTGACGAGTATATCATTTAATTCTTTCTTGATTGGGGTCAAGCTATTTAAAAATTCGTGCAGAGCCAACAACCACACCCCAAATATATACATCGTCAACATCATTGATAGTGATCGGACTGTATGCTTCGTTTTCTGAAATAAGCTCTGCTTTCTGTGAATATTTTTTAAGACGCTTCACCACAAGTTCTCCGAATACTGCGGCGACGACAATACTACCGTCGATGGCAGGAACTGACCGATCAACTACTAAAATATCCCCATTGAAGATTCCTGCGCCTTCCATTGAATCTCCAGAAACGCGAACGAAGAAGGTAGCGGTGGGATTGTCGATAAGGAGATCATTGAGGTCGAGTGGCTTCTCAATCAAATCGTCGCCAGGAGCAGGGAAGCCAGCTGCCGGTTGTGAGGAAAATAGGGGAGCCGACTGTTTTTTTAAAACATAAGCAGGGGAGACGGACCTCACATTTTTGAGCTCTTTTTTCATACCCTTAGTGTACCTGTGTTTTGAAAAAGAAAAAGTGCTTGCCTAGGCAAGCATTTTTTCAGTATTTCACGAGGTTGAGCATCGACAGAACGTCTATACCACAACCGCGCCGGTTGTGAGTAACGAATGGATATACCAGAGTCCCAGCATGATAGCGAGAAGTCCAAACCCGTAGGCTGCTTGGAGATAGTGCGTACGACGAGCTTCTATCACCACCGAGGTGATCAGGAGGCCGACCACGATAATTCCAAAGAGTGTGTATACAATTTGCAAGAGTGAGTTTGGCTTGGTTGCAATACCAGCTACGGGACTGTCAATATTTTCAACCGGTGTTTCAATATTTGCTATCGCGAGGCCAGATGAGGTCGCCACCATCTCTTTTTCAACGACAACAACATCTTCCGCGGATGGTAGTGATGCGACATCCTCCGCTGAAGCAGGCTCAACAACAATGTCGCCAGCTGTCTCGGTTTCAACAGGAATTTCTTCAGTACCAGTAACCTCTATTGGCTCCTTGGCTTCATTATCGCTACCAGCAACAGCTGGAGTATCTGCTGGTTCATTGGCCTGAGCAATCTCAGTAGCTGGAACAGGAGTTGGTCTTGGCGTTGTTTTCACAACTTGCGCTGCGGCTGGTGCTCCAAAAAGCTGAACCACATACACGGTTTCATATCCTTCGTACATTCCTTTGGCAGTACCGACACCAATTTCTGTGTATTTTCCACTCACGATATTTGCACGATGTGTCGGTGAGTCCATCCATGCTTCGACAACTTCCGAGGAGTCGGTGAAGTGTATGGCAAGGTTTTCACCAGCATGAGCATATGAGTAGCCAGCTTGATCAAACCAGTACCATGGTGAAGTACCATCTGGTGCGTAGTGAGCGAAATATTCATTCTTGGCCATGTGCTCAGCCTTCATCCGAGCAGCTTCATCAAGTGTACTATTGCGACGAAGTGGTACTTCACTTAAGTCAGAACGTTCTGCGTTCGTGAGCTGAACAACAACGGCTGGAAGTACAGTAGAAACAAGCCAGTTTGAGGATTGCCACAAAATAGCGTGCAAATTTGCCCCGACAAAGGTAAGTAATGACAAAACAAGCATGCCACCTAAGGCAAAGCGTTGGAACATATCTAATGAATAAGTCCCCTGCTCTGTTTCGTCTTTTTTGAAGCCGAATTTCATAGTTGACATATCATAACATAAGTTGTGTAAAAAATAAAGGGGTTGGTGGAAAAACTAGCAAAAAACACCTAGACCAGGCGCTTTTGCTAACCTTACTCCTCTTCCCTCCTCATTCTCTTCACTGGAGCAATTTCTTCACAAGGAGAATCGTCACCCCTCTTCCCTTCTTCGATTTGATCCATCTCACTCATTTTCTTTTCAACCCGTTCTTCAAAACTATGGATTTTAGTCTCAAAGGCCATACGCGCGGCTTCAAGGTCTTCTCTCCTGACCGGTTTATCAAGAAGCCATGGAAAAGCGCCACATGAATGGAAGAGCATCGTGTCTTTATCTAGTATGCCTATGAGCTTAACATTGTCTTCACGCATGAGTAGTTCCTGTTCATGTGGGGCAAGCTCTGTCATATCGATTTGCCACATGTTGCCTGACACGTCTGTAAATGTCGCCGTCGCCATGGGCGGACGTGGTGGCTCCACTATGCGCCCAAGCAATCGTCCGTCTTCAGGATTTTGCCACATACTTATTTCCATTTTTTCTTGTGAAGCATACAGTGGCATTTGTCCGAGCTGATGATCAATATTGTACCCAAAACCAAACACATGCATTGCCGTACCTCCTGCGAGACTAAGGACCATACTACTTCCAAAAATCTGCCAGAGTGGATAACGGTAGCCACTCTTAGTATGGCGAAGATTATAGACCGCAACTCCAACCATCAATGCAAAGACAATAATCCAAAGATATGGGAGGGCCTCGACCATAAAAGTAAAGAAGTTTTCATGTGTTGCTTCATAGAGCGCATATTGGCGATGAGAAATGACAAAAAGCGACACAGCAACCGAAAGAGCTCCGACTATTACAGACACGCCCCAGAGTGCCCACACGCCACACTCTCGGGTTTTGAAAAAGGTCTTTGAGCGTGGACAGATATGCTCGCACTCTATACGACTCATTACCTTATCCTTGCATGACACCATAGCTGTTTGTTGTTTTTCATCCATAAGCCTTTTATATACGCAATATATCTTTATTTAATACATGTGCCAACTGTTTTTTGCCGCGATGAAGCAACGTCCCTACAGAGCCAATCGGAATCTCCAAAATGTCGGAAATTTCATCGTACTCTTTATGTTCAAAGAAACGCAAGATAATTGGCTCTCGATACTTCTCATCGAGAGAATCTAAAGCCTTATTTACCTCTTCGGCATTAATAACCTTATCAAATTTTACCTCCTCCCCTTCTTGAGATGAAGCCAAAAAACCAAGAATTTCGTCGCCGTCTCCCACCAAGTGCCCCTCAGGGCGCACATTCTTCTTACGGTACCAACTTATTGACTCATTATGAGCAATACGGTAGATCCATGAAGAAAATGAAAGTGAAGTATCAAAGCTATTGAGATTACGATACGCCTTAATAAATATTTCTTGAAGTACATCAAGTTGATCGTCTTGATTGCGAACACCAAGACGGGTGATGTATCGCTTAAGCTTAGCTTCATAACGTTCCATCAAAAGCCCATACTGATTCGGATCCTTTAGTGTCATGCGAACGACTTCTTCATCGCTCGGTAGCAAGCTGGGACGCTGTTCCATAAGGTTGATGTATGACAATAGTGGCACGAAACTGAAGAAAATCAAAAGTGACTATCTTAAATAGAGATAGTGACGCCTTTATATTGAAAAATATAAGAAACTGTGTCATAATCACGGCCTTATGGAATTTCCAATTCGAATCAACAAATATCTCGCCCATGAGGGTGTGGCTTCTCGCCGTGAGGCTGATGAACTCGTCGAAGCGGGTAAGGTACTTATCAATGGCAAAAAGGCTAAGAACGGCGACCAGGTGCAAGTAGATGACGTAGTTTCTGTGCTTGGCAAGACTAAAGCAAAGTCATACCTTGCGTATTACAAGGGACGTGGAATCATCAGTCACTCCCCTAACGAGAAGGAAGTCGATATTGCAGGTCGTCTTGCTAAGGATTACGGGATTACTCACGTGGCGCCAATCGGTCGACTTGATAAAGACTCTGAGGGTTTGATTATCCTCTCGAACGACGGACGTATCACCGGCCCACTCCTTGACCCAGACGCTGATCACGAAAAAGAATACGAAGTGACAGTCGACAAAGCTATCGGTGGTATGTTTGTACGAGCTATTACAGCCGGTGTCGATATCGAAGGCTACCGTACTAAACCAGCCAAGGTAACGGCACACAAGAGTAACGATAAAAAATTCACTATTATTTTGACGGAGGGCAAGAAGCATCAGATCCGACGTATGTGTGCTGCACTCGGTTACCAGATCAAGACTCTCAAGCGCGTTCGCATCACCAACATCAAGCTCGACAAACTAAAGCCCAACCAATATCGCAAGATTACTGGACCAGAACTAGAAGCATTTTTAAAAGAGTTGGGAGTATAAAATACCCGACAAAGGGCCACCCTTCGCAAATTGCGAGGGGTGGCCCTTTTTCATCCTGCAGGCGAGCGCCTTTTGTTATTCCTGACTCACCGTCGAAGTACTCACTAGTTTTGCGAACACGATCAGATTGTGTGTATAGCGGAGAACGTCTCTATCATAGAATCCACTGCAGGTAATGAGTCTGAGACCGGCATGGTCCAAATCACCATATACCTCACGTGTTGGAAAATCACTCTGCGGATGCCGCTCGAGTTCCGTCACCGCGAATACCGCAACCGTGCCATCTTTCCTTTCCACACGGATTTCATCACCCTCTTCAAGTTGTCCAAGCGAGAAAAAAACAGCTGGACCTTCGTACGAATCAACATGTCCAAGAATCACCGAGGGGCCAAGCTCGCCCGGGGTTGGGCCGTGTTTGTAATACGCGACATCAGTGTAGCTTTTTGGTACTTCAATTTCTCCATTCTGCTTGAGACCAAGTGGTGTTTCAAAACTGGTATCGATACTGATACTTGGAATAACGAGCCTCGTCGGTAGTGATTCATTCATCACAACACCTTGGATTTCATCAACCATCTCGGTTTCTTCGGGAGCAAACACTTCAAGGACTGCGAAGCGAGGACTGTACATAAGCGCAATTCCCACAAGAATTGCAGTTACAAAAACAACAACCGTCGCTACGTTGTAGCGACGGTTGCTGTTTTTGGTTTCTGTAGATTGTACAGAATCCATCTTCATATTACTTACGTCGGATGAAAGCTACTGGAGCGAGGCGGAAGAATTCAACTGTCTTTGGAGCTGTACTTCCTGCACCTGCGTCAGCTGCACCAAGTGGTACTGCTGATACTTGTTCACCAAGCACGAGTGGTGTTGGTTCGACAGAGTCTGAATCACCGAGAACTTCTCCATCACGATCACGATCAACGCGAGTTCCGCCGCCACCACCTGAACGAGTATCTACGGTTACTGAACAGGTTGCTGGGTTTTCACGCTTGTCATACACAGTGAGTGTGTATGTTGTGTCCTCATCAATATCCTCAATGAATAGCTCGCCACTAGTAGCAACACTGTTATTGAGTAGGTTAGCAAATGACGCACCTACTGATGTCCACGAGAGAGTCACATCACCACCACGTCGGATAGCAGCATCATCAACGGTAAGTTCACATGAGAGAACCTCTTCATCATCTCCACCATTATCATCAGGAAGATCCACGAGACAAAGTACCGCGTTATCAACAAGGGTACCAAGACTATTTGGAGTTACTCCCTTATCTTCAAATGAAACATCTGTTAAAGCGCCAGTAGCAACAAATGTGCCCCCGTATGTAACCCATGAAGTGTTTGACGTAGTCACACTTTGAATTACAGAAGTGCTAGCTGTAGCCTCAATAGCGTTATCTGCACCTGAGCGTGCTGCGAAGTCGAAGCGAAGCTCGTATGTAGCGCCAGGAACAGTTGCTACAGACTGAGTGATCTTGGTTGGACCAGTGGTATCTAGCTCGGCATTCTGATTGCCGTGTGATGCTGGAATAAGATTGTTCCAGATTTCAATACCATTAGTTGCAATCCAGCCGGTGATAGATGAGAAGATTTCCCATTGTCCACCATTTGCTGTTGGTGTTGGTTCTTCAAACGAACCATTTGTAAGGAGGTTTGCTGGGTATGCTACACAAGCTGAAGTGTAAACAACACAAGTACCCTTTTCTCCGTAGTTTTGTGCTTTAGGGTTTTCACAAACTGGGTCTGGGTCACTGTCACCATCTGGAACACACTGATTCTCAGTGTTTAGATGATAACCAGTTGGTACAACTGTTTGGACCTCTGGAATATTTGGACAAATATCTACAATAGGGGTAACGCAATTCCCTGAATCATCCTTAACCATACCTGACGGTATTTCATTCTGAACCTCTGGAATATTTGGACACTGATCCACAACAGGAATTAAACACAGACCATCTACAAGAACGTAGCCTGTAGGGACTTCAGTCTGGAGATTTTCGAGATTAGGACAGATATCTACTGGGGGCTCTACACAATCACCGTTATCATTAACAACGAGTCCTGTAGGTACGGTTGTCTGAACTTCAGGAATATTTAGGCAGAGGTCTACAGCATCCGGTACGCATAGACCATCACTAAGATGGTAACCTGTTGGCATAACTGTCTGGAGATTTTCGAGATTAGGACAGATATCTACTGGGGGCTCTACACAATCACCGTTATCATTAACAACGAGTCCTGTAGGTACGGTTGTCTGAACTTCAGGAATATTTAGGCAGAGGTCTACAG
>JAGOON010000004.1 GCA_017992505.1 Minisyncoccota bacterium
TTTTCAGCAATTGCTAGCAGACCATCGGCGTCGGGATCATCGTACGTTATGTTGTTTTGTAAGATAATTGAAGGATTAGCACCTGTACTGTCCGTACCCGCAGCCGCAATGGTTACTTTCTGATCAACTTCACCCTGAAGCCATACTTTGTCATCAACATACACAAGCGGGCAGTCTTCATTTATTGGGTACGTGCCATAAAGACTGTCTGTCTGGATTATGTTTCGTTCGGTATGATTACCGTCTTCAGTTGAATATGCAGTGTACGACCGTACCGCTGTTACCCTTCTAGCTGTAAACGTACCGTTACCATTAAAAGTAATTCGGTATCCATACACTCCTGAAGAAGGTAAATATACCCCCCCAGCAGTCTGTGCTTTTGTTTGCATATTTGCGAGATCAACCGTGATATTTGTGAAGTTTATTGGCGGTGATGGATATGAAAAAAGGAGTGGATTTGCATTTGCAGTGGTGGTGAACACCCCGTCGCGCGTAGCCGAAGGAGAACAGCCAAAACTCGAAGTACAAGTCCAGGTACTGAGACCACTTGTTACTGTTGAATAATTGGTACCATCCATTCGAATCCCCTGATTGGAGTGATACGGGCCAATAAAGTTTTGTGTCGAACCGGCCCACACACTGGCATTGATAATGTAGGCATATTCAGCCACAGTCGGTTGCATGTATCGAGCGGTAATTGTACGCGCAACAGTAGGATCCTCATATGTGTGACCTGTCGAAGTGACGTCAATAGAAGCAACATCACCACAGTACGTACTACTTGCTACAGAAAGAGAAAATTCGCCAATTGCACCCAATTCTGGGTCGGAATAAACGTGAACATAAGGTCCAGGAGTACCAGTGCCATTAGTAACGTCATGTGGGTAGTGAGCCAAAAACCATCGATAGTAATTGAGTCCAGCTTCAGCAATTTCAGATGCTTTTTCCAGCTGATAACGTTGTTCAACCAATTGACCTTGCGTGATTATATATCCTATAAATGAGCCAATAATGGCAAAGAACACCATCCCAATCACCAAAACAAAAACGAGTAAATACCCACCCTTAGAGTTTTGAAAGCGAGACTGTTGTGATGTGCTCATAAGTTGTCTTTTAAGTTTCGTGGTGCGACTCCCGAACGGAGGAGAAATTCTCCTGGATCACGAATCGGATTAATGTTCACAATAAGCTGAATTTTGATATACCGAACATCGGTAAGTAGTGCCCCTGTCCCCAATGATACTCCATCACTATCATAGTAATAAAACGTCGATGTTGATTGGTTGATATTTTGTACATATTCCGAAAGGATTTCTTCTTGGTCTGGTACAGAAAAATTGTATGCTGGAGGATTACCGATCGGGTTATAGGTGCGTTTGTAAAGCGTTGTTGTTGCAACTTCGTATTCTACGTACTCAACATTATTGTCTCTATCAATATCACTATAGAAAGCAATTGTGTGTGGGTCTTTCACAACAATCGGGAAGGCCCCATCTTCTGCGTAGGTCATTTCTCGCACATCTTGAGACCAGCGATACATACCTCGCATCGCGTGCTCGACTTCATTTGATTGAGCAAAAGTCGACGCGTTATAAAAATAAAGTGACTGCGCACTCGTAAATACAATCGTAGTTAAAACTGTGTACAAGCCAATAACGACCAGCATCTCCACCAATGTCATGCCTAACTGTCGTGTATATTTCATACTTACGACTCATTTAACATTATTACAGTAGTACTTTCCCCGGACAGATCGTATGGATTTATAGAGGCAGAATTGAAACCAGGCTTTGAAACATCAATTACATAATCACTCGCTGATGTCACACTCCCAAAGTACACTTGTCCGCAAGTGTTGGTGCTCGAGGTGTCGCTAAAACCAGTTCGAGATAGGGTCACATCAACTCCTGGAATAAAGGTTCCTGTACTATCAGTGACACTCACTCGAAGCGAGTGAGCACTCCCTGATACATGTACAATCTCAGCAGTACTTGGAACTCCTGCATGGTGCTTTAATGGACTTTCAGAGCAAGCCGTTGCAATACGACGATCGGCCGGTAACGTGTATGTGTAGGTATCGAATTCAACATCTGAGAAAGAAATATTACCTGCCCCACTGGTGGTGTCGGTGAGGATAGTCTTATAGATTGGCGACATATCAGATTGATAACCAATTACCTTGGCTCCAGTGAGCGTAATACTATCGCCCGAACGAGGAACACTCGATTCACGATAATACACAACGAGCTCAGAGACTTCTGGCGTTACTGAGGTATTTGTGGTTGAAAGGGAAAGTACAGGTACAATATTTGTATACACACTGGCATCAAGATTCTGAAGGGAAATAACACGCTCAGTAAAACCTGAACTGTTGTTTGGGAGATCACTATCGGGAATAAGCGTATAGATGCCACCGCTCTCAGTATAAAAGTGTACACGAAGACTGGTATTCACGGGCACTGTAGGTGCCAGCGTCACCGATTCCCAATGCTCAATGGTCGCAGGAGTGATAGTTTGAAGATACGCCATACCACTCGAATCATATACTCCAGCCGTATTTTCAAGCAGGAGATTACCCGAGGTAACAGTAACATTGCTACTTGAAGCAACTCCCATCATGTCATCAAAATACTCGACATCTGAAGCTTCAGTGATAGAAGAATAGACCGTGACATCAATATCGCTCACTCTATCTACCTGAAAAGTAAGCGTGGAAATATCTGCTTCCAATACTGAGAAGGGGGCCGTCACAGGATTGGGATTTGTTGTTGTTGCTTCGTGTGTTTGATCAAAAGAGTAACCCGCTTCCCCTACAATTACTTCGTAGTTACTAGCCACTGGCGCTCCAGAGAAAAGTGCTGAACCACTTACATCTGTTGCTTTGGTTATATTAATGGTTGAAGTGGTGGTGTTATTTATAATCGTCACATCTATACCAGGAAGCGGTGCGGCATTCTCATCAATCACATTGATGCGTATCGTTCCTCCACCATCAGTAGTTTCTATTGAGCGCGGGACAATATTACTCACGAGCGTCATTGATTTTGTCTCTTCCCGAAGCGTCCAAGAAATTTCTATTTTCACTCGCTTATAATCGGCAGGAATACCGTTTGAGTCTGTGGTGGTTGCCGTAAGCATTCCATCGGCTGGATCGTCTACATACTCGATCAATACCCTCTCGTCAAAAAGAAACCCATTGAAGCTTGAGGTGCTATTTTGTGGAATTAATCCCGCTGGGATACCTGACACTGTACCAACATCATCATATGAAAGTGATCTGATGTATTCCAGCCTATCATTTGCAATTGAGGTAGCTGAGGTTTTTGCGCGGGAATGGGCAATAAGTTTAAGTGTATATTCAAACGATGAAAGGAGACCGCCAAAAACGAGCACACTGATAGCAATCGATACCAGTACTTCAACGAGCGTAAAGCCTGGTTGTGTGCGTTTTCGCAACATAGTGACCTTTAATTAAGACCGTCTGAAATCGAATAAATAGGAGCGATGAGTGCGAGTGCGAAGAATCCCACACCACCTCCGATAACGACCATAAGAAGCGGTTCGATGATAGTAGAAAGATCTTTTGTCTTTCGCTCTACTTCTGTTTCATAGTACACAGCAAGCTCTCCAAGCATTCCAGCAATCTGTCCTGTCTCCTCACCAACAAGAATCATTTCTCCAACGAGAATTGGGTACATATCACTACGTTCAATGAACACTTCTGAGAGCGCTGTTCCCTTTTCGACGCGCGTTGCCGCCTCACGTACAATCTTTTTATAAAATACGTTTTGAATTACTTCTTCAGTAATCTCAATTGAACGGAGTACTTCGACCCCCGAATTAAGGAGGGATGAGAGTGTCCGCGCAGTACGAGCTGCATTTGTCTCTTTTGCCATAGGGCCGATGACAGGGAGCCGAACGACAAGCCAAGAGGTGACTATCTTACCGATGCGCGAACGTAGAAAAGCGAGTGTTCCAATGACCGCCCCCGCAAAACCAAGGAGTACCAGAAGTGTATGCGCGGCCATAAAATCACTCGTAAAAATGAGAACCTTGGTCGTAGCCGGGAGTTCTTTATTCATTCCCTTAAATACACCTGTGATTTGTGGCATTACATAGATCATCATTAAAATACCAATACCAACCATCACTGTAATGACGATTGCGGGATAAATCATTGCGCCTTTAATTTTTTTCTTGAGATTACTCGATCGTTCCATCTGGACAGCCAACGTCTTTAGTGACTCTGCCAAACTACCACTCTCTTCCCCCGCCTTTACCATCGCAACATAAAGATTGTCGAAGACCTCTGGAAATTCAGAAAGCGCCTGATTAAACTGATCACCTTGATTGATACGCTCAACAATTCGCTTCGTAACTCCTCTAAGACGAGGATTCCTCGTTTGACGTTCAATAACCGAAAGTGCACGTGAGACTGTAAGACCAGCAGTAAGCATTGATCCTAGATTGCGTGTTACCATCACCAGTTCATCTTGCTTTACTCTACTCAAAAAATAATTGATGCGCTCAACGTTGAGAAGTTTCTTAATGACGAGTCTTGAACCCTCATCAATTGATACGACTGTATGACCCTGATTGCGAGCAATGCTGTACACAGCAAACCGATCGTTCGCAGTGACGGTATTACTTACCTTTTCTCCTTCTCTATCTTCACCGTAATAGGTAAAAACTGGCATAGTGATTATTCATTTATAACACGAAGCACCTCCTCAATTGTGGTCATTCCTTGAGCTGCCTTGAAAATACCATCTTCAATCATTGTAAGCATTCCCTCCTTTTCTGCTTGCTCTTGCAAATCATCGCCAGTTTTTTCTGACATCACCATATCTTTGATTGTTGGTGACATTTCCAATACTTCGTGAATACCCATACGTCCAGTGTACCCCTCTTCTGTCTCACCATTTTCATTTGGATGATAGAACGGGATATCATTCCACGTAGCATCTTCTTTGACAATTTTCTCTTGCTTTAATGTTTTAAGAATTTTATCAAGGTCTACCTTTTCTGAAAGTTCGTCTCGCTCTGCTTTGGTAAGAATATATGGCTTGCGGTCACCAGAAAGCTTACGGACGAGACGCTGTCCAACCACAACGCGAAGTGTCGAAACCACAAGGAATGATTCTGCACCCATATCGAGAAGACGAGCGACAGTACCTGCAGCCGAATTCGTGTGGAGCGTGGCAAGTACGAGGTGGCCAGTGAGTGCGGCATTAATGGCAAGACTCGCTGTTTCTTCATCGCGAATTTCCCCCACCATAATAATGTCAGGGTCCTGACGCATCAATGAACGAAGACCAGCAGCGAAGGTGAAGCCGATTTCTGGCTTTACCTGCGACTGATTGACGCGTGGCATCTGGTATTCAATTGGATCTTCAATGGTTGAAATGTTTACCTCTGGAGTATTGAGCAGGTCGAGAATCGTATAGAGCGTTGTTGATTTACCAGAACCAGTTGGACCAGTAACAAGAATAATACCTGTAGTCGAACGGGTTGCTTTGTGCACCCGCTCGAGCGTTGAACCGTGGAACCCAATCCCCTCAAGCGAGAACCCACTACGATTTTCTCGTAGCAAACGCATGACAATTTTTTCACCATAGAAAATTGGAAGTACCGAGACACGGAAGGCGACTTTTTGTCCGTCCATCTCCATCTTGAAACGCCCGTCCTGCGGAAGGCGCTTTTGGTCAAGCTTAAGGTTTGAAAGCACCTTAATACGAGCAGCGACACTGTCTGAAGCAATCTTAGGAAGCTTCATGGCATCATTAAGAATACCGTCGATGCGGTACCGAACAAGCACTTCTTCTTCCATTGGCTCTATATGAATATCAGAGGCACCCTGAATAATCGCATGACGAAGGAGTGTATCAACAATGCGTACCACAGGTAGGTCTTCAGCTGCCTTTTTGAGGTCGCTCTCAGTGAGCTCGCTACCGTCTTCTTCTGCGAGTACTTTGAGGCTTGAAGCATCCTTCATAATAATGTCACCGAATTCGTCCTTAAGATTCTTCTGGTACTGACGAAGCGCCATACGCATTGAGTCCGTATCAGTGAGTCGTGGTTGAATACGAAGCCCCACTTTCTTTTTAATGAAATCAATTGCTGGTAAGTCAGCCGTATCGAGCATTGCTACCTCAAGCGAATCTTCATTCTTCTTGTACGCAATAATATTATGATTACGAGCAACTGGCTCAGGGATGAGGGTGAGCGTCGCAAAATCAATCTTTGCGTCTTTGAGTGAAACAAAAGGAATACCAAGCACGTATGACTCAACTCGACGCATATCGTCTTCCGTCATATGTCCATGCGCAATGAGCGCGTCCGCAAGCGAGCGATTCTCATCTTTAGCAATTTTGTCAGCCGCTACAATATCAGACTTTGTGATAAGCCCCGCGTCTAAAATGAATCGCTTGAGTTGTTCGTCTTGAATGCGCACAGAAAGATCAAAAATGAACGTGTAATACCTCCGTTGTTGTATTCATTATATCACTCATCACAAAAATTTAAGTGAGATGTTCACGAAAAATGCCCACGCTTTTTGAAATCTTAAGATTTCAAAAAGCGTGGGCAAAAAACTTCACATCACGATAGAACATTGAGACCAATCACTGTAAGAATGATAATCAAAACAAAAGCCATTATTCCAGTAGCAACGTAGAGGATGTCATTTTCTCGTGACATATCCGCTATTCGCTGTTTTTCATTATCCTCTATCGACAAGAGCTCCCACCAAGGACCAGGATATCCATCTTCCATCCTACACCCTCCTTTCTAGATGAATCATACATGAGACCAGCTTTTTGACAAAAATATCAAAACGAGTACACTACTATCAACTCTGGATGATGACTGCTCGGCCACCTGGCCGGGCATTCTTCGTTCTAGTTTTAGGAAATTACCACCATATTTAACAATAATTATCATGTTTGACTTAAAAGTAATCAACGCCGTCCTTGGCGAAATGGAAGAAGAGCGTGGGATTCCGCGAGAACGTATGATTGACGCGATTGAACAGTCTCTCGCAACCGCATACAAAAAGGAGTTTGGGAAGCGTGGCCAAATCATTACCTGTAAATTTGATCTTGAGGGTGGCGACACTGTCTTCAACCAAGTAAAAATCGTCGTTGACGAAAGCATGCTCAAACCAGAGCTTGCAGAAGGAGAAGAGGAACCAGAGGAAGAAGAGACCGAAGAAGAAGGTGAGAAAAAAATTCGTTTTGATGAAGAAAAGCACATTATGCTCTCTACCGCCAAAATGATTAAGCGCGACGTCCAAGTTGGCGATGAGCTTAGCTTTCCCCTTGAGTCAAAGGATGATTTCGGACGTATTGCCGCCCAAACAGCGAAACAAGTCATCATGCAAAAGATTCGTGAGGCAGAAAAGGACTCTGCACTCGCTGAATTTGGTCAAAAAGCTGGCGATATCGTCATCGGTTTCGTACAACGCTTTGAACGTGGCAACCTCTACGTAGACCTCGGTCGCGTAACAGCTATCATGCCGTACGAAGAACAAATCCCCGGTGAACGCTTCAAACCAGGAGAACGCATTCGTGCCCTTCTTCTTGCCGTAGAAGAAACGCCACGTGGTATTTTCCTTAAACTCTCTCGTTCACACGCAGATTTCCTTGTAAACCTCTTTGCTATAGAAGCTCCCGAACTCCAATCAGGTGCTGTTGAAGTAAAAGCTATCGCTCGTGAAGCTGGTGGTCGCTCAAAGATTGCTGTTTACGCACACGACCAACATATTGACCCCGTTGGTTCTCTTGTTGGGCAACGTGGCGTTCGTGTTTCGACAGTAATGAGCGAACTCGGCGGAGAAAAGATAGATATTATCGAGTGGTCTGAGGTGCCCGTTGAATTCATTGAAGATGCACTTTCTCCCGCGCAAGTTATGGACATTCGTGTTATCGAGGAACCAACCGAAGAAACCCGAGGCCACGTTGAAGTCGAAGTATCACCAGATCAACAGTCACTCGCCATTGGTCGTGGTGGACAGAATGTCCGTCTCGCTGCCAAGCTCACTGGTTGGAAAATTGACATCATGTCAGCATCAACTGGAGCCGAACTCGCTGAAGCAGATGCTGATGGTAATGTAGAAGTTGAAGCAAATACGAACGATGAGGACGGTGACGATGCTGACGTTCTTGAAAATGAAGACGCCACTACCACCAAGCCAGATCTCGACGAAGTACTCTCAGAAGAGGACGAAACCGCTGACCGCGACGCTGCCCTCGACACAGAAGAGGCGGACGAGGTTGATACCCCAGAAGAAGCTGAGAAGGAACTTGAGTAATCAAGAAATATCGTGACAAACAAAACAGCGGGACACCAAGATGTCCCGCTGTTTTATTACTTACGCCAATGCGAACAAAAACGCGACCATTATGGCCGCGCTTGCATCTAGTTAATCTCCCCCTCTTCAGGAGTTAGTTTTTCAAAAAGCCGAAAAAGGGCATCTTCATCCGAAATATCGAATGCTTCTTGGGGGTGATTCTTGAGATAACGACCAAAAGAACCTGCATAGAGTGCCGCCCACTCCATACCAACGACATTACGGACTTCTGGTTTAGACATGTCAGGTTTCTCTCCATGTAACACTTCGTAGCTGACTTGCGCCAATCGAATTTGGACCATGTTAGAAAACATTTTCTCTCCTATCTTAGGTAAAGATTCTGAAGATGGTGCGTGTTCGTAACTCATCCCTCTTATTATATGATGTTTACTGATATTTAACTCAAGTACCTGGGTTTATCCTCGGCTTTTCGTTTCTCGACATATATTGTAGGATACGGGAACGTAACTATATACATATGAATCTTTTACACGATATTAAAGCTGGTACCGCTGACGAAATGAACGTTATTATCGAAATTCCGAAGTACTCAAAGAATAAGTACGAGATTGATAAAGAGACTGGTATCATTGCGCTCGATCGCGTAATGCACTCAGCACAAGATTATCCATTTGATTACGGGTTTGTACCACAGACGCTCTTCGATGATGGTGACGCGCTCGATGTCGTACTTTTGACCACCTATCCACTCGCCCCAGGAATTCTCGTAAAGGCTCGCCCTGTTGCGATTATGGAAATGGTTGATGGTGGTGACCGTGACGACAAGGTAATTGCCGTACCTGTCGACGACCCACGCTTCAATGAAACGAACGACCTCGCTGACCTCAACAAACACTTCATCAAAGAAACCACTCACTTTTTTGAAACATACAAAAAGGTACAAAACAAAGAGGTAAAGATTGGTGCTTGGCTGGGTGCCCAAGCGGCCAAGGATGCTTTCACACGAAGTTGTGAAATGTACCAGGCTAAAAAGTAATTCACTTTTTAATCACACTTTCGCCAAGGCGCTCCGTAGAGTACAATCTACGGAGCGCCTTTCATTATGGTATGGCAGTTATTGATTTGCTTATGAAACAATTTCACCTCTCATTCGTAGCACTCGTAGTCACTCTAACGATTACCTCTTTTGTACACGCACAAGAAAGCACCAGTACGGCAAGTACAACTGACAACGGTATTTTTTCCTCTCTTCGTGAAAACGTCGCCGAGATTAGAGAGAATGTGCAAGAAAGAGTAGAGAACCGCCAAGCAACCCTCGATGTTCGAGTACAAGAACGCATTACTAATCTTGCAGCCAATATCAGCAACCGTTTTGACGGTATCATTGCTCGATTGGAAAACATCGCTAACCGTCTTAATAAAAGAATCGAAAAAGAAGCGAGTGAGGGGAAAGATGTGACCACCGCAAAAGCATCGCTTGAGGCTGCCAAGAGCGCACTCAATAACGCAAAAAATCAAATGAGTGATGTCGACGAAATTGTGTCTGATGCACTTGGATCTACTAATCCACGCGAGGAGTGGAAGACCGTCCGTGCGACATTTTTAAATGCTCGCGACACTATCCAAACTGCTCATGCAGAACTCCGAAACACAGTTATTAACCTGAAGAATGCACCACAAGCCAATGACGCCAGCGCCAGTAGCACAGAAGAAACTATTAATTAAATTATTATGAGTACTGAACCAAACAAAAAAATTCTAAACCTAGATGAGACAGCAATGAAAATGCCTGAGCATCAAGTTTATGAACCAGAAAGCGTCACTAACGGGCCAATTCTCATTCTTTTGATTGCGCTTCTTTTGGCAGTACTTGGCGGTATGTTCTACTGGTTTTCGATGCTCGACAAAGGGGGTGTGGTAATTTCACCCACAAGCCTCAGACCAACAGCTGAGGAAAATAACGAGCCCGAAAGCACTACTGCCGAAGCTCGCACCGAAGCGTATGGAGTGGTCAGTACCTCTGACGAAATACCCGCTATTGAAGCTGATGTCGAAGGCACAAATCTTGATTCCCTTGATGGAGAGCTCGATGCAATTGAGGCAGAACTTGACGCCGCTCTTAAAGCAGAAGCATCCGCAGAAACCACCCCAACCGAAGGAACGCCTATTGTGCAATAAAAAATACTCACCTAAAGTAAAAGGCTCCATAGGAGCCTTTTATGATTTGAAATCGGTCTGCAAGATCAGCTCCCCCTCTTGGAGCACATCAATACATAGGGTTTTAATTTGCACCTCCATTCCGTAGATGTAGTGAGACATTCCTTCGGCAAAAGTCTCTTTGAGAGATTTAATGACTTCTTCCACCTCAGAAATGTCTGGAGCCTGCTGTTCTCTTAAAACATAACCTGCCCAATGTGCCTTAATTTCATACATAACTGAACCTCCTGTCACGATAATACTTAAACTATGAAAATGGTCAACCTCAGTAGTTGCAAATTCCCAGTAATTACGTACACTGGCGGGCATCTATGGAACATTCACACACCGTCAATTTTAAAACTGCTTTTACTATTACCCAGCTCCCTGATTCAGAAATCAAGATTTCAGGCGAACTTCCCTACGTCGAACTCGAGAGTGAACGAACCGCGGCTATTGTAGCGCTTGGACGTAATGTGGAAATTGATGGTTTTCGTAAGGGCAATGTGCCTCAAGCAGTACTCGAAAAACGCCTTGGTGAAATGACCATTCTTGCAGAAATGGCAGAACGAGCCATTGCTCACGCGTATCCTCATATATTGGAAGAGCATGACATAGAAGCGATTGGTCACCCTAAAATCGAAATTACCAAAATTGCTCCCGAAAATCCTCTTGGTTTCACTGCTACGGTCGCGGTGATTCCCACCTTTTCACTCCCTGACTACAGCACGCTTGCAAAAGAGGTAAATAAGCATCGTTCAACTGATGAAGTGACTGACGAAGAAATTGCTGAAAAGATTAATGATATTCTTCGCCAAAAGGCAGCCTATGAACGACTTCAAAGCAAAGTACAGGTATCAGAAGAAGACGTCATTCAAAATGAAGAAGACCTCGAAAACAAGTTAGTAATTCCAGAACTCACTGATGAGGTAGCGCAGTCTCTTGGACAACCAGGACAATTCACTGGGGTTGATGATTTGAAGACGAAGCTCCGTGAACATCTCGAAGTCGAAAAAAAGAATGAAAACGTTGCAAAACATCGAGGTGAGCTCACTGATAAAATTGTTGATGCGACTGAAATAACCCTTCCTAAAATTTTGATCGAATCAGAAATCCATCAAATGTTTGCACAAATGCAAGAAGACCTTGATCGGGCAAACCTCAAGATGGACGACTACCTTTCACATATCAATAAAACACGTGAAGAGCTCACCACTGAATGGGAACCAGCTGCAGTAAAGCGCGCCAAACTCCAGCTTGTCCTCAATGAGATTGCCAAGAAAGAAAATCTCACTCCCGACATGGAAAAAGTTGAAGAACAAACCAAAGTCCTCATAGAACGATTCAAAGATGCTGACCAACACCGAGTTCGTATCTACGTCGCTTCTGTCCTTATGAACGAGGAAGTGATGAAGAAATTGGAGTCATATTAAACACACTATCAAGCAGAAAACCGCCACGAACCTTAGCTCGTGGCGGTTTCTACATTTTATTGACAAAACCCATAATTAATACACTATAAACACAAACGCTCTTTGAAAGGAGGTAGCCATGTTGGTAAACAAAATGTCCATAGACAAGCGCGACTTCCACGCATCAGGTCCAATAGTGCGGCCTGATTGCTCTATCGTTCTGATTCGTGATATGCGCAGATTAGATCCACACTGGAAATTTGCAGGTGGTAAGAAACAGCTCGTTAAGTCATTTGGTAAAAAGCTTCGCGGTGAAACCCCGATTGAATGTTACTTCCGCGAAGGGTACGAGGAGACCGGACTTCAGTTGAAGAAGCGTGAAACTGAGTACGTCACTACTGAGGATTTGGAGACTCATAATAAGCATTATTTCATATCCTTTATGGGTAACCAGAAGGAGCCAAATCCGATAAGTAAAGAATACGAGGAGGCAAAATCGTTTACGCTCAATGAACTAAAGTGGTTGAGTAACTTCCATCGTAACTATCAAGCCGTTTTCTATGAACACATGTTACCCCTCATTGAAATGAGGTTTTAACCGACGACAGTCATCTGTCGTCGGTTTTTCACTGTTCATTTCTCTTAATTCTGGTAGGATTTGCTAGTACCTAATTTTGAATTGAAATATGGAAATTAATAACAAACAGACCATCGCACCAAGTGCACAGCTCGTGCCCATGGTGATTGAAAAAACCCAGGGTGGCGAGCGCGCATTCGATATCTTCTCTCGCCTTCTTAAAGAACGTATTATCTTCGTAACTGGCCCGATTGAAGACTACATGGCCAATCTTATCGTGGCGCAATTACTCTTTCTTGAGTCCGAAGACCCAAAGAAAGACATCTTCCTGTACATAAACTCTCCTGGTGGAAGCGTGACTGCGGGCCTCTCGATTATCGATACTATGCATCACATCAAGCCACCTGTGGCAACCGTCTGTGTGGGCCTTGCAGCCTCAATGGGTTCACTCATTCTTTCGCAAGGACAGAAGGGCAAGCGCTTTGTGCTTCCAAACGCTGAGGTAATGATTCACCAACCATCAGGTGGAGCTTACGGACAAGCATCTGACATCGACATTACCGCCAAGCACATTTTGAAGACCCGAGATAAACTCAACAAGATGCTTGCAAAAGCAACGGGCCAAAAGCTCACTAAGATTGAGCAAGATGTTGACCGAGACTTCTTCATGGATGCTGAGGAGGCCCAAGCCTACGGTATTGTAGATGGAATCTACAAATAACAAGTGACTAAGGTGGCGCGCCCATAGGGCGCGCCACTTTTTTATTATAAAAACCCATGCTATATTCAAAAGTGACCCACCTCTATGAGGTCGAGGGTTATGTTCTACTTCAAAATGGAGATTTTGATGGATTGTATCAAACCCCAAACTATCTGGCCGATAGAAGACGAACACGGCGGAGGAACTGCTGGTATTTCCTCACCCAAACCGATCCCTGACTCAGCCATCCGAAAACTTGGTGGTGGCGTTACCGACTGACATCACCTTTCATACATTCTAGGGGCGGCTTAAAAGCCGCCCCACTCACAGCCACCTTTCGTAGGTGGCTTTTCTGTACAAAGCTCCAAAACTCTAGTACAGTGCGTACGTACAACAGTTACGAACATTAAGAAACATATATGCCACCAGGGATTTTTACGGTTGCGCTGGCACTTGCATTATTTATCGGAGCGGGAGCAGGTTATTACGGACGATACCTCCACGCTCTTTCCAAAAAATCTTCACTCGAACTACTGCTGAAAGAACGAGAACTCGAAGCAGAACAGAAAGCCCTAACGGTGCTTGAAAAAGCTGAAGAGAAGGCGGAAGCCATTGTGCAAGAGGCACGACAAAACCAGAAGCACTCAGAAGAAAAGCTAGACCAGAAGGAATCACACCTCACAAAGCGTGAGGAATTTCTTGATAATCGTCAAATGGATATCGATTCTCAAAAGGAATCACTTCAAACAAAAGTTGAAGAAATTAAATCAATTAAAACTCGCATTGACGAACGCCAAGCTGAAATTGAGCAAAAATACGAGGAAGTGGCAGGACTTACCCAGGAGGAAGCCGTAGCGGAGATTATCAAAAAGGCTGAACGAGAGCATGCTGAAGATCTGCGTGGTCGTCTTCAAAAGCTTGAACGACAAGGTTCAGAAGTATACGAAGAAGAGGCAAATAATCTTCTCCTGGCAGCCATTCACCGAGTCGGGAACAATATTCCGTCGAATGTTATGACAGCGCATGTCGAAATCCCTAGCGATGACCTCAAGGGTAAGGTGATTGGAAAAGAAGGTCGAAACGTTCGTGCGTTTGAACGAGCAACGGGTGTCGATGTACTCATTGATGAGTCTCCAGGGTATATCGTACTTTCAAGCTTCGACCCTATCCGTCGCGAAATCGCGCGAGTCGCACTTGAAATGCTCATCAAAGACGGGCGTATCCAACCAGCTAAAATTGAGGAGCTCGTAGAAAAGGCTCGCAGTGAGGTTGCTAAAACCATCAAAGCTATGGGGGAAAAAGCAACCTATGAAGCCAAGGTACCAAATCTTCACCCTGATCTTGTGATGATTCTTGGTCGTCTTCACTTCCGTACTAGCTACGGCCAAAATGTTCTTTGGCACTCAGTTGAAATGTCACACATTGCAGCCATGATTGCAGAAGAAGTGGGGGCTGATGTTGGTATTGCTCGCGCTGGTGCTCTTCTTCATGATATTGGAAAGTGTGTCAGTCATGAGGTCTCTGGGACTCACGTCGAAATTGGTATTCGTATACTTGAAAAGTATGGCGTAGATCAAAAGGTGATTCTCGCCATGCGGGCTCACCATGAGGAATACCCATACGAAACACCCGAAAGTATCATCGTACAGGTCGCTGACGCTATCTCAGGCGGACGTCCAGGCGCTCGTCGCGACTCAATCGAAAACTACATCAAGCGACTCTCTGATCTCGAAGGTATCGCGACAGGACTCGCCGGTGTCGATAAAGCATTTGCAATTGCCGCTGGCCGAGAAATTCGCGTACTTGTGAATCCAACAACTCTAAATGAATTTGAAACCAACGCACTTGCACGCACCATTGCTGCCACTATTGAAGAACGTCTCCGTTACCCTGGCGAAATCAAAGTCCACGTCATTCGTGAGACAAGAGTCATCAGCTACGCGCGGTAACATCAAGTACATGGGAAAAAATACCACACCCCAGGGTGTGGTATTTTCTAACAAACCATACGTGCATAATCCCCTTTCAAATTAAATTTCACTGTATACTTCAATATGGAGAGGAATTTTCCATGAGAAAAGTATCAACCACTCACTGCAGTGCCTGCGCCAAACCGCACTCACTTGCAACTTCAATGTCTCATCCATTGTATTGGTATGTCTGGTGGCTTATGTTCTTCCCCTGTCCTCTATGTAATAGGTGGCCCCACGAACGCCCAAAGAAAAAGATTATCTCTGTCCCACGTGCTTAGCGTGGGACTTCTCTTTATACCGCTCTTCGCTTTGCCACCACAAAAACAGTGTAATTGAATTTCAAATCTTGAATTGATTCTTCAAGGACCTGGAGTCCGTAGAGTTCTGCTGCACGTCGTGGAGCAATTACGGCGGTGGTATCAGGTAATGTACCGTTCGCTAAATCTTCTGCCGCTTTGGCAGTATCAGCGTAGGGGACGATTTCCGCATCGGGCCACACTCGCTTCAAATACATTCGACACTGTTTGAGCGCTTGATCGTGTGACGCAATTGTGTCGATATGTGAAGTAGTCGTTTGCGGCTTCACCAGGAGCATATGGTGTACATCAAGCTCAAACATCTGCTCAATCTCAAAATTGTGCTTTGCCATTGCGTACACCGCTTCAATCACTATTCCCCCATTGCTGTTTTCAATAGGGAAAATTCCTCTCTCAATTTCACCGTTATTTAAAGCCGTTAAAACGTTCTCGGCCGAAATAAGCGGGAGTATCTCTGTCTCTACAATGTTTTCTTTTTTTACATATAACTCACCCGCCTGTTCCGAAAAACTTCCACGAGCGCCCATAACACCAATTTTCATGTGTCGTATCATACACCATTTAAAAAAACCAAAATATATTACGACATAAAAATATAAGCATGTGTAGTCGTTGCATGGTAAAAGTGTTGCTATATAATGATTTCAGCCATTTTTAGGCACCGTGCGGGCAAACGCTCAACACAAAAATTAATCGCCGTAAAAATTAATTTCTGAATAATATGAATAAAGCAGATATCATCAGCAAGGTACATGAAGTGCTTGGCACAACTAAGGCAGAAGCTGAACGTGCTGTAGACACCGTTTTTGATAGCATTGAAAAAGCTCTTAAGGATGGTACTCAAGTATCAGTTGCTGGATTCGGTATCTTCGAAGCGAAGATGCGAGCAAAGCGAGAAGCTCGTAATCCACGTACTGGAGAAACTGTAACCGTTGCTGCGATGCGCGTGCCAAAGTTCCGAGCTGCGAAGGCTCTCAAGGATTCTGTAAAGTAGTCCTACCTTGAAAAAGAGCGGTTCGCTTCGCGAACCGCTCTTTTTCTTTTCCACAGTTTGTTTCAAAAAAGCATGCTACAATATTTGAGTAGCGGAGGCAATAAAACGCTATGCGGAAATACGAATAGTATTCTCGCTATTTCCCATCACACACACCGTAAAAGCCCCTTAGCCTGGGGCTTTTACATTTTCAAATTTTCTGTATAGTGTCTATCAGAAACGGAGGTGACCTATGTCAATTCAAGCATATGTTGCAATTGCAATCTTTCTTGCACTCGGATTGCGTACCCTGATGGTAAAACTACTCGATCGGGAACTCAAAAGGGTTAGAGAGGTACTGTCTTATAGGGAACTTCTTACCGACCGAATTGAAAGGCTTGAGCGTTGGCAACAAATTCGACCCTTCATTTATTTCGGTTACTGTAGCTATGCACGTTCGCTCATTCTAGAAATGATTGAGATCTACGAATTTCTACTCGCACACAACTACGAAAAGGACCGTGAGACGCTCCATGCACTCCAAAGGCTCCTCTTTGAATTCCCACCTGACTACGACCCGCCACCTTCTGGCGGGTCTTTTCTTTATTTGTAATAAAAGTCATTTGTGCTAGAATCGGTGCACTTCACTTCGAGGTGAATCGAGTACCGCGGTGTAAGCAAAGCTTTCACCCGCTGCACTCGGAGCAAATATGTAAGCAAGCTTCCATATTTCTCCTCGTTTGCGGGTGTAGTTTAGTGGTAAAACAACTGCCTTCCAAGCAGTGGTCGGGAGTTCGATTCTTCTCACCCGCACAGTCTAGCGAGACCTACTGAGAGGCTTAAAACGCCTCACAAACATCAGTAAGTCCAACTAACAATAAAACCACCCAATGGGTGGTTTTATTGTTAGTGTTTAGATCCACTCTACCAAATGAATAGACTACCGAGAAGCCACAGGTTTAGCGAAGCGATGATGATACCGATAATCCAAGACACGATATTCATGTTTCTTGAGTTGGCGAATTCACCCATAATCTTCTTGTCACCAGTGAACATAAGGAGTGGGAAAATGGCAAATGATAGCTGAAGACTAAGTACTACCTGACTGAAGATTAGAAGCTCAGTAGCAGCGTTTGCACCATAAAGACCAATAAAGGCTACCGCAGGAATAATTGCTAAGAGTCGTGTAATGATTCTTCGTACCCACGGCTTTACCCGCAGATTTATGAACCCTTCCATAATGATCTGACCAGCAAGTGTTCCAGTGATAGTTGCGTTTTGTCCAGCTGCAAGCAATGCGATTGCGAATAATGTACTGGCAATACTGACACCAACTAACGGAGAGAGTAGTTTGTACGCTTCTTCAATCGCAGCAATTTCACCGATACCGTTTGTGAAGAATACTGCTGCCGCGAGGATAAGAATTGAAGCATTTACAAAGAGTGCAATTGAGAGGGCGGCGGTTGAATCAATCGTAGCAAATTTAATCGCTTCCTTCTTTCCTTCTCTTGTTTCGGCGTAGCGTCGTGTCTGTACAATTGCAGAGTGCAGGTACAGATTGTGAGGCATTACAGTCGCACCGATAATACCAATAGCCAGATAGAGCATATCTGCATTGAATACGATTTGAGAAGTTGGAATGAACCCAATCAACAACGGTGCGATAGCGGGAGCTGAGACAATAAGCTGGAAACCGAAAATGCCTACAATTGTAGCCATGAGTACAACGATTAGTGCTTCAAGGTAGCGGAATCCTTTATTTTGCAGATAAAGAATGACAAGTACATCTGCTGCTGTAATCAGAACACCAATAAGAATTGGAATATCGAACAAGAGGTAAAGGGCGATAGCAGAACCAATCACTTCCGCCAAGTCAGTGGCGATAATCATGATTTCAGCCATAATCCATAGAAGAATGGCAACTGGCTTAGGATACTTGTCTCGACACATTTGTGCCAAGTCGCGTCCCGTTACGATACCTAACTTCAGTGAAAGATGTTGAAGAATCATCGCAAAGATACTCGACATCAGCACTACCGTTAAGAGGGTGTACCCGAACTTAGAACCTCCGGCGAGACTGGTCGCCCAGTTACCTGGGTCCATATAGCCCACCGCCACAAGAAATCCTGGTCCTGCAAAGAGAAGGAGTTTCTTAAAAAATGATAATTCGGATGGAATTGCAATTGATCTATGTACTTCGGGAAGACTAGGAGTCAATTCATCTTCTCCCGCCTCCTTTGAAGCACCTTTCCAGCCAAGGGCCTTGAATAGGTTTGTTTGTGTCATATTTATTTTTTAAATGTAATTACTTTTATTTATTTAGAGTTCCAGTCGGTGATTTTTGGAATTTCTGACCCATGTGGATCATTTGTTGGGTTACCCAAAAAAGTAGCGAGACGTTTAATCACATCATCACTAAACGCATGTTCTAAGCGTTCAGCTTCAGCATGAATCTTGTCTTTCGGGATGTGCAAGGAATTGTGCAAAAACACTTCAATGATTCGGTGCTTGTACGTCAATTTCTTGCCTACCTCGTTCCCTCGTTTGGTCAACTTCACTTTTCCGTATGGTTCAGACACTACCAACCCTTCGTTCACTAATTCGTTTACACGCTCGGAAACAGTGGACTTACTTAAACCAAGTCGATTGGCTATATCGGTCACTCCTGTCGTACCTTGAGTCGTATCCAAAATATAGATAGCACGAACGTAGTCTTCCTTTGTGGCAGTAATATGCGCTGACTGACCTCCTTTTGTTCGCATTTACGAACAATACACCCATGGTCACTTATTTGCAATACGATATCCCCTAACTTAAAGGGAGTGTTCTACATATTAAAAATACCCTCACCATGAGGGTATTTTGCAGTGTACGATGTTTACCGAGTAAACAACCTTAGACTTAGGAGAATCACAAGAATCGCAACCCCCGAATCGGCGGCAATAGCCATCACCAAGTTTGCCTGCCCAGTGATTACCAGGACGAGAAATACCAGTTTGGCAATCAAGGCTAGCGTGACATTAAACCTAATAGTCTGCATGGTTGCTCTAGCTAAGCGTATTGCTTGTGGAATAGTCGACAGATTGCCAGACAACAGAGCAACGTCAGCCGTTTCAATTGCCACATCAGTACCGCCTGCTCCAATCGCAATCCCTACATCAGCAGTAGCAAGTGAAGGTGCGTCGTTAATACCATCGCCAACCATAGCTACACTTCGGTACTGCTTTTGCAACATCACGACATTGTTGAGTTTATCTTCAGGAGAAAGGGCGGCTTTTGCTTCTGTAATACCTACTCTATCGGCCACGTATCGTGCGCTGTACTGATTATCACCAGTTAGCATGACACTACTCACTCCTAATTTATTTAACTCAGCAATCACCATTTTTGCTTCTGTACGTATCTCATCTGCAATCGCAATCGCTCCGATAAGTTCCTTGTCAGAAGCAATCAAGACAACTGTTTGACCTTCTTTTTCAAGTCTTTCAATTGTGTCTATAAATCCATCGCTTACCACACCTGAGTCTGCCATTAACTTGTGGTTGCCGATATAGTGTCTAGCACTACACACCAGACAATGAGCATGCCCACCCTTACCTGCCACGTTTTCAAACGAGTCCATGGTATGCGGTGTGATGTTCTGAGCTTTTGCGTAGTCTAAGACAGCTTCAGCTAGTGGGTGTGAGGAGAAGAGTTCTATTCCAGCCGCGTCTGCGATCACCTCTTCTTTTGAGTGCGACCCAAAAGCAAATACTTCAGTCACGCTGTGACGACCATAAGTAAGGGTACGAGTTTTATCAAAAGCAATTGCTCGCACCGATGCTAGCTTCTCTAAATAGGCACCGCCTTTAATCAGAATTCCATGCCTAGACGCCCCGCCAATAGCTGAAGCAATTGCCACTGGAGTAGATATCACCAACGCACAAGGGCAAGCAATAACCAAAAGAGTAATCGCACGATACAGCCAATCTTCAAAAGGAAGTCCTAGTAATAGCGTTGGAACTACTGCAACCAATAGTGAAATCACGACGATAAGTGGCGTGTAGTACCGAGCAAATTTCTCAATGAATGTATCAGTAACTGCTCGTGAGACCTGAGCCTTCTTTATTAGCGTAATAATGCGAGCAAACATTGAGTCACCGCTCGTCTTATCAACGGTTACCTCAAGGTACCCTTGAATATTCATTGTTCCCGCAAAAACACTGTTCCCAATGACTTTATCAACAGGAGCTGATTCACCCGTAATAGCTGACTCATCCACAGTTCCACCACCAACAGTAATAGTTCCATCAAGTGGAATTTGTTCGCCTGGCTTTACAACCACAACTACGCCAATAGCGACTTCTTCCACAGGGACCATTTCACCTGACTGTAACCTAGCTACTTTAGGGGCACGTTTAAGCAGTGCCTCTACCGCTCGTCTTGAGCGCTCAATCCCAAACGACTCAAAGAATTCCGCTAGTGAAAAGAGAAAGACCACAGCGGCTGCTTCACCGTATTCTCCAATGTAGACTGCGCCGAGAGCAGCAATTACTACGAGAAAACTAATATTGAGAAATCGTTTCCTGATGAGTCCGTTAAACGCACTACGCACGACAAACACTGAGCCGAAAATAATCGAAAGGATGTAGAAAAAATTACCCCAAGCTTCCATATTTTCAGTAAAACTCCATGTAAATCCGATAAACATGAGGAGTCCAGAAAGGGGCGTAAAGAATCGTAACGCCACTTCATTTAAGGTAATTTGTCGAACATTCTCCTTTGGGCTGACCGTAGGAGCGTGATCATCACTATGGCAATGACCACACGAACTTTTTTGTTCATGTTCCATATTTTATTGTATTTAGTTGTTAATGAGTCCCGTGTGGGAAGGAGTTGGATACGCCCATACAGGATATCACACCATTTGGTCATTGAGAAAGATTAGTAACGTACGTAGTATTTTATCTCTGCTTTGTCGGTAACAGCGGTAATCCACGCTTGTGTCTCCATTTGGATTTTTTGTTGCTTAAGTTGCTCAGCTATTTCGGCATTGAGTTGTTCGGGCGTTTCATCTGGGTGAGCCTCGATACCGTTTTCAGCTAAATACGCGGTGACTTCCGCATCCGTTACTTTAGTTTTATCACCTAAGGCTTTCTCTAGTTTTAGTTGCGATTCTATCTGAGCTTCAAGCATCTTCATTGTCATACCTTGTTGCGCTAGCGCTTCTTCAAGTGTTCCTCCTTGAGCTGAAACTTGAGTTTCAATCTCGGCGATTCTTTCAGTCACCGCACCTGCCTCGATGGTGATACCGAGCTTTTCGAACTCTGTATTTAGCACTCGTTCATTTATCATTGCTTCAAGAGTTTTCTTGCCATCTTGATCCTCAAGTTTTGAGACAACAGCAAGCCAACTAATTGGTTGACCGTTGACCGTAGCAGCTACTATGTATCCTCGCGTAAAGAGAAAAGCAACAATAACCAGCAAAACAGCAACTGCAACTGCCCCATACAGCTTGTGCGGTGCAGGGCTGTTGGTAGTCACAGGTTCAGGTGAAGCGGTAACAATAGTCTCACTTTGAGTCGTTATGATTGTTTCTTGTTGGGTTGGAGTAGTGGCAAGAATATTTAGTAGAGATTCGCTTTCTGAGCTTTTCTGTTGTCTGACCTTGTATGCAAACCAAGTCAGAATAAGAAAACTACCAAACACCATCACTCCCAAAAATGGAATGGTCGAAAAACCAAAGACGAGAATCGGCGACTTGGTGCAAGCGGGCAGTAACCCTCCATAAGAACAAGGGAGACTCAGAGTTTTACCTAATACATAGCCTTGGAAGTGATAGTAATAATGGTAACAAGCGATATAGAATCCGAAGGCTGATAAGATTCCAGTTGTCACATGTGTTTCTCTGGTGCGGAACCAGAGTGCGACAACTGATATCACTGAAACTGGATAAAGAAAGATCCGTTGCCACCAACAGAGTTCGCATACTGGCGTCTCGTACACTAGCTGGTACACCAATGAGAAAACTGTAGCGGTCAACGCAATCGCTCCAATCAGCGCAATGTATTGTTCATAACGAATTGAGCGCGCAAATTGTTTACCTGATTTTGTTGTACTACTCCAAATGAGTAGTCCTAACAAAACACCAAAAATACCAATTGCTCCAATCGTCAAGATAACTGAATAGGTATGGATGTTCATACGCCAAACTCTACTTTAGTTGATTCAATTTCAGCCTGAATTGCCTGTTTGAACTCCTCGTAACTGTTAGGCTGAAGTTTCTTTCCGTTGAGATAGAAGGATGGTGTGCCGGTATTACCTAGAGCGTCTCCAGATTCCATGTCACGTTCAACTCGAGACTTGGTTTCAGGCGAATTAACCGCTGCTTTATATTTTTCCATATCAAGCCCTAACTGCTGCGCGTAAGCTTCAAAGACTTCTGGTGTAGGTTTTTGTTTCTCTCCCCACTTTTTCTGTTCGGTGTAGAGTAGATCGTGCATCTCGAAAAACTTTCCTTGTTGTCCAGCGGCTTCTACCGCCAAGGCGGCAGTCATACCATTGCGGTGTCCCGGGAGCGGAAAGTATCGAATCACAATTTGTAAGTCGTTACTGAAGTCTGTTTCGAGTTGCTTAACGAGTGGGAAAAATGCCGCACACGCTTCACACTCAAAGTCGACGTACTCAACCAGCGTCACTGGTCCACCTACTTTTCCTTTGATGTAATCATCAGGAGCAACAGTCAGTAATGTTCCTGCATCTTCACTTACAGCTGCTTTCTTTTCAGTGGGAGTACTTCCCGAACTCAACATCCAGATAAGACTTCCAACGATAGCGGTAATTACAATGGTCCACTGCAATGTTTTAATTTTTCTTGATTTCATATGGATTTAACTACAAATTAATGGTTCTTTAATTTTCTTACTAAGTGAATAAATGGCATAACACAATATTCCGACTCCTAGATAACCGAACTCTTTACCGCCAAAGGGTAGAAAGAGTAAGATTCCTGCTCCGCTCACAGTTAACACTGAGCTAATGATGAGGCTCCCACAAGCGGCACACCCAACGCCAAGAAAACCGCTTATCACTCCACTCATACCCAACCAGCCAACTGACTGCACACCAGCCTCTTTTGCTCTTCTTGTACGAATATAATAAGCGAGTAGTGCTACATGTACTCCAAACAAAATGGCGATGAGTATCGTGTACGAAGCGGAGGCAATCGTAAAGTTAGTAATAATTGAGCCGTATAGACTCAACACAAAACTGACTTTCTCCAGCACACCTGCGGTATCAGATAGCAGCACTTCTGCAATCAAGGCGAAGTTAGGCATCCACACAGCAATCGAGAATACAGTCAGTGTAACGAAGCCTGCCAAAAGTAGGTAGAGTGGTTGTTTAAAGATTGTGCTAAAAGTCTCTCTCATGACTACTTTACCGTCTCCTTTTTAGCTAGGTTAATAAGTTGTTCAATTGACGCTAACGGTTGTGCACCGTTGATTGGGAACGTCTTGCCGTTTGGAGCAATCAGGATACTCCATGGTGTCCCACGTCCTCCTGTTTCGGTTGCATTGGCAATGTCCGCTTGGATATGTTCGTTATATTTTCCGCTTTTAGTACAGGCGAAAAATTCAGTTGTGTTAAGTCCCATTTCCTTAGCAATCTGAGGAATAACTACATCAGTATCAGTCCGATTGTTTGTGAGTGTAAGCTCGAAGTATCTATCGGTGAATTTCCAAAATCCATCATTACCAGCGAGTTCACTTGCACATTCCGATGCTACCGCTACAGCCTGAGCTTTCACTGGGTGAAGTTGTTCAAGTGGGAACTGTCTAAATACCCACGCCACTTCACCGCTGTCCACGTATTTCTTCATCAACTCATTCATAGTGTTATGAAATCGCTGGCAAAATGGGCATTCAAAGTCTGAATACGCCACGATTTTAATTGGAGCATCAGGATTACCTTTAATATGATCTGTTGCAGCGACTGGTCTGACTTTGCTGGTCGTATCACTTACTTGTTCTTGTGTTGGTGCAGGAGCTACCTTTTCCGCAGTTTTTACGTTATTCCCACCGAAGTAAAGGGCAGCTCCGATAATTCCCCCTGCCACTACTATCGCTAGCGGGGTGAGATATTGAGTTAATTTATTTTTTGTTGTATTTTCCATAAGTTTATAATCCGTACCACTTTTTAAGCCAACCATTCATAGTTTCAACTTCAGCACCTTGCGTGGCGATAATTTCTTCTGCCAATGCTTTCACTTCAGGACGTTTAGTTTGGTCGACTACCTTCTTCGCCATTTCAATTGCTCCTTCATGATGGACTATCATGTTCTCCACAAAGGCTCGGTCAAGTGCATTTCTTGTTTTATCGTCTAGCTCGCCGCTTAACTCCTTTACCTGTTCCTCCATCGACACTTCCTGGTTCATGGTAGTAGTCTCATGAGAGATTGAATCTGACTTTGGCTCTGACGATGCACTTATAGCGGTGCAGAGACCAAATCCGAGCGCTCCTGAAACCACCACTGCTCCAATTATTTTAATGTTCATGTAACTTAGACACACTAATAATAGCTACACCCGATATGGGCATAGGATATTACTTATGTCTAAAAGAGTTTGGGGTTCAAAATTCCGTCTGAAAATGCTTTGGTAAGATAAGAGCTGAAACTTTGTTTTAGTGCAATAGAAGAGGGTGCTGGTTGAAAAAAGCGATTAGCTTGCACTGGCCATTTTTGCGGTAAGTGATTGAATATAAAAACTGAGAGTAAAATGAGTGACAGCAAGAGCGCAATTCCAAGCGCTGGAATTGCTACAAACATGTCTTGCCAAGCTTCAATGTGTTCAAGAGGACTCATTGTGCAAAGCACAGGAACGCCATCGTTCATAAACGGACAACCTGGCATTGGCATATCGGTCGCCGACATACCTTGTGTATGAAAATAAGCAAACCCAAAAGATGTAAGCAGGAGCAAGAGAGAAAAGCCTCCTAGGAGTTTTTTAATCATAACCGTGCTTTTAAACATGGCGGTATTATATCAAAACTGTGTAAATGCGGGTAGCTTATGTATTTCGTTGATTCAGACATGGTCTATTTTCCCGTCTTCATCCAAGCCAAACCTCTTTATTTGCCAACTTAATTTTGCTCCTTATACATAAAAGTAGCTCTCTCTTTTCATAAATCTGTCCGTCACGAAGTATGTACTTCGCATAATTCCTAATATCTACATCAGACACTTTTACATTTGACTCTTTCTGTCCCAGCAGCCCAGACTGGAACTTCTTCAATCTCTCAATCTCGGCTTTGATTCGTTCCTTCATTCCAATACTGTCTAAGTCAATCTGATCCATGAGTCCCGCCAGTTGTTCAATAAGGTCGTCTTCGTTTATGTACCCACACTTACATTGCTTGTCGTTATGTTTGGTACACCCGTAGTAGACGTAGCGATGTACATTTCCGTTTTGCTGTACCTTGAACTTTTCATCAGCGGTGATGCTCGAACCACATAGCCCGCAAGACATCAGCTTTGTGAAGGCAAACTCCTTGCTGTCACCTTTCGTTATTTGCACCGCTATCTTTTCCTGTACTTGGTCAAAAAGGGCTTTGCTAATCAGTGGCGTATGTTTCCCTTGATACCACTGACCACCTCCTTGCGGATATTCAAACGAACCGTAGTAGAAGTGATTGCGGAGAATGATGTATAGGTTGCCAAGATGTAGGTGTTTACCTGTCTTCGTCTTGAATTTTATTTCGTCTTTGAGCCAGAAGTATAATTTGCGACCGCTGTAGTTTTCATACGCTATCTTCTCGAACATTTTCTTTATGACATGTCCTCGGATGGGGTCGACTTCCACCTCGCATCGCTTGTCTCTGTTCTTGTTGCTCAGATATCCAGTTGGTGGACTACACGGCCAGAGTCCCATCTCGCACCTAGCTCGTAGTCCTCGTTTGATATTCACCATCTTGTTATCGTTCTCAAGCTTAGCCTGTGAGCCGAGAATCATAAGGAGGAACTTTTCGTTTGGATTGTTACTGAATCGTTGTCCGTAGGTGCGAATGTCTTGCAGTACTCCTAAGTCCATGAGGTCCACTATTCTTCCCAAATCCCCAGCGTTTCTTGAAATACGGTCAGCTGCCCATGTAAGGATACCGTTGTATTTTCCTTCCTTAATACCTTCCACCAACTCGTTGAATACTGGTCTTGCTCCTGCCTCTTTTGCAGAGTGAGATTCCTTCTTTATTTCTACAATCTCTAGATTGTCCCGTTCTGCCATTGCCAGCATTTCCTTGATTTGTGAGTCGATGGATAGGATTTGCGCCTCTTCACTCTCCGTACTCTTTCTGGCGTATAGGCAATATCGTACTGAGACCGCTACTGGCTCGATTCGCACTTTTGCTCCTATTGGTGCTTCTATTCTGCTCATATACCACTACTAATGACGCAGTCTCTCCAGAGAGTCTAGGAGGGCTAGCTGTTGGTAACTATCGTCCATCTTGTTCGGTATTTGTAGTATAATTCTAATTACCGAACAGCAGTAGGGTTATATATTAGTTCTTTTTTTGATATTTTGTATGGTTAAAGATAAAAAGCTGGAAAACACAAGTAAAGTCGATGTCCACGAGAAGGCTCTTCCCGATCTTGTGATTGCGGCACTTAGTAACGACTTGACCGCTATTCAGTCCCTTTCAGTCAAAATAGCTCGTTCACTAAGCGAGAAAGATCCAATAGTGTCCTCAAAAATAATTAGCATTGTTAGTGATTTTTCTATATCCCGCAATCCTTTACGAGGTACAGGCACCCATCCAGTACCAACGGATACGGAAACGCAGTTAGAGATAGCCAACGTATCCACACCCAATAAGGCCTTGGACAGGAGGCCTATTCTTTCAAATGAGGTCAACAATCAAGTTTCTGTTTTTTTACAGGAATGGGCACAGCGTTCTTTGCTTCTTGAAAGAGGTCTGAATCCCAGTACAAATATCTTGCTTGTTGGTAAACCAGGAACAGGGAAAACGATGCTGGCAAAACATCTTGCAAATCAACTCGAGCTGAATCTCGTTACGCTAGATTTATCCGTGAGTATGTCGAGCCTTCTCGGAAAAACCGGTCAGAATTTAAGGAAAGTTTTTCAATATGTGAGACAAAATCCATGCGTACTCTTGCTTGATGAATTCGACGCAATTGCTAAACGAAGAGACGACGTATCAGACTTGGGTGAAATAAAACGAATTGTAAATGTTCTTTTGATGGAATTAGACAACCTTCCTATAACATCTGTTGTTGTTGCGACAAGTAACCACCCCGAACTTCTCGACCCTGCAGTCTGGAGAAGATTTGACCGAGTCATTAATATAGATATCCCTGGACAAGATGAACGTCAACAACTCTTAGTCAATGGCTTACTACCAATTTCTGACCTTCAGAGTAGTTCAACATCAAAAATAATTGACGTTGTTGTTGAAGTGATGAACGGACAAAGCGCTTCTGCCTTATGCCAATTTTCTGACAGAGTAAACAGAAGAGTGATTTTACAGCAAGTCGATTTAGACAAAGTGTTAGTTGAGGAGTTGGGCAATTATATAGACAATAAAAAAACGAAGGGGTTGATTTGTAAAGAATTGAAAGATGTTATGGGAGATCGTATAACAGTCAGACAGCTATCAGATATTACCGGTCTTAGTCCTGCGGGAGTTCAGCACCACTTAGCTAAATAACTATTATGCCAAACGAAAACAATGAACGCCGACCAATGTTGCATAAAGGACAAGTGTACAGCAAGTCTGTTACGAAGAAATCTGGAGGTGGAGAAAAAACATATAGCCGCAGTTTTGATGAGGCCCTAAGTCATATAACCACTAGTCTAGAATCTACTCTCGACACAGTCGCCTCACTACCACAAGAACATAGACTTCCAAATGAATTTGTTTTCTGTATAAGAATGGATCCTGATTTTACAGCCAAAAGTTACTATCCCGAATCGTTTCTACGCGCTTTCGACAAAGCTGGAGCCATAACAGAAGTTGGTTCAAGAAAATGGACTGAGGATTTAGAAACTGATGAAGACCAAGCTTTAAAAACGACTCGCGAAGGAAAGCTCTTATTTATTCGCTCAAACCAAGAGACGTTAACTGGATTCGTAAATTCGCTTAAAAACGGTGGAGTCACTTTTAATGAAACCTTGCAGAATGAAATGCGTACTGTGGAAGAAATAAACCTCTTAACTCCTCAAGAACGACTTCAGGGCTTTGATAATGAGTGGGTCGAAGGACAAGTTGAAGTCGTAATACATCCGTTTGAAACTGACGGGGATGTTCTCACAAAACATTTTATCGACAAGCTTAAAAGTGCTGGAGTAAATCAGACAAGAGTTCGATTAAAGCATTATCCAGAAGGTCTAACTTTCGCTAGTTTTAAAGCAAGTAGAGCCAACCTCGAAGCACTGTCACAGTACAATCCGCTTCGATCAATGCACCCTCTAGAATTTAATGGTCTTCCGGAGATGCGTGCTTCATATGGAACCCAGATGCCGAATGTGACACCCTTAAGCGAAAAATCCTCTATTACCGTAGGTGTGTTTGATGGGGGTATTGATGATACAAACAATTATTTAAATAACCAGACTGAAGGTGTTGATCTGACCGCTAAAGCACCAGTTGCAAATGGTCTTATGCACGGAACAGCTGTAACGGGTTTAATTTTGTACGGTGAAATGAATCAATACCCTGCTGGACATCAACTTCCAACTCCTCCTGTGTCGGTAAGAAGTTTTAGAGTGTTTCCACTTGATGACGATACCGACATAGAAAATCAGGTTGAACTATATGAAATCATAGATAAAATCGAAGACACTGTTCCTAAACAAACCGATATAAAAGTTTATAACATTAGTTTCGGTCCATCTGGTCCAATTCTGGATGACTCGATCAATCGATTTACTTGGGCATTAGATAGATTGGCACATAAATATGGAATCTTATTTTGCGTAGCGGTTGGTAATGACGGAGAAAGGGTTCTTAATAGGGTTCAAGCTCCGTCTGATATGGTTAATGGACTTGGAGTTGGTGCATACAATAAAGTAAACGGCGTCATCGGCAGAGCCGCGTATAGCTGTGTGGGTCCAGGGCGTGAAGGAAATAAAATCAAACCCGACTTATGTGCATTTGGGGGTTGTGCACAAAATCCAATCCAGCTAGTTCCTATGGGCGGAAATAATCGGCTAGCCGACATGGGTACGAGCTACTCCTCTCCTCTTGTAGCTAGAGCTGCCGCTGAAATACTAGGAAGAAGTAGTGACGAAGTTGACCATCTTGCAGTACGAGCAATGCTGATACATTCAGCCCAAAAGTTAAACGATGATGAATCTACTGACATAGAACACGGGCATGGCATTATGCCTGATACAGTCGAAGAAATTATGTCGTGCAAGCCTGGTTCTTACACACTACTCTACAGAGGTGCAATTGCTCCTGCAAAATATGCAGAATTACAGATACCCTGGGACCCAGCTGTAACTAGCGGTACTGCTAAAATGAAATGGACGCTTGTGACAGAAAGTGAGATTGACCCCAACAGTCCAGATGATTACACGACTTCGTCAGTAGAAATGACGCTATATCCGAATGCCCATAAATACCGTTTTGTGAGACTGAATGAGGCTGGCAAGAAAGAGACCCGGGACATAGACACTCGTGATGCTGCCCAACTTCTCGAAGTAGCTGGGTGGGAACAAAGTACCGTTCCAATTACAGCAACAGGAACTCCCACTTGGACTACAGAAGAAGAGTCTAGGCGCGATCTACTTAAATGGGATACTGTAGAGAAAAGAGTAAAGGGTTTCCGTGTCAGTTCAATCGCCAGTCCATGTTTTCACATACATGGCTTTAATAGAGGAATAAGAGCAGGTGCAAAATCAATTGATTATGCACTAGTACTTACGATTGAAATTACAAGTACAGATATCGACCTATACTCTTCAGTGGTACACAATTTTGGTGCCTTACAACCAATCCGACTTGTAAACCAGAACGAACTTGTCATCAATATAAACAGTTGATAGCACCCCTTCGCAAGACCCGGTATGTAAGCTAAGGTACTGACTAATAGCCCGATTTGAGCTATTATGTTCCTTACAACACCTAAACCAGAGAGTAATTTCTGGCATGGTTATAAAATCCTACGCAAATAGAAACGGCTACATAAGCCGGCACTTATTTGCGTAGGTTCGCACTCGAAAGGGTGCGGGATAATTCCGAAAGGAGTTGTCGTCGGTCTTGTGTAGCCTTTTGTGTTACCCAAGATTTTATAAGTAAAATCCTACGCAAAAATATGCAGTCATTTAAACTGTCGTCTCCAGAAAAAGACGATACGCCTGTAAAGCCCAGAGGTACGCTCGCTAAAATCGGTCATGGTTTCAAGGTGTTTTTTACCAGCCTCCTTGTCATCTTTGTTTGTTTTATATTTATCACTATCTTCAAACAGATTCTGGCTGAGGAAAGTAGACCTGACTCAAGCTCACAACCAACTCAAGCGGAAGAAAAGGTGGATACATACACAGACTCTGAGGTGTATGTTGAATCGAAATTTATACTTGAGAAGTTTCTCAAGGCACCATCAACAGCTGAGTTTCCATCTTCGAGCTATGCAAGAATCGAACGCTTGAAAGACAACGGATTTAAGGTGACCTCTTATGTCGACTCTCAAAACGGCTTCGGTGCAATGATTCGAAGCGAATGGACTGTTCTCTTCCAATATGTTGGTGACCAAATCAAACTGTACCAAGTCATCATTGACGGAGAGGAAATGTATCGAGGGGACATAACTGAATAATATAAAACCACTGGCAGTGCCAGTGGTTTTATATTATTCATTCCAATCGTCAGGGTCTCCGCCTCTTTCAAGAAACTCTCGATATCGATTCAACTGAGCCATGATAGGAATCGAAGCAATAGTAATCGGTTGGGTCATCTCTTCAATTCGGAATGGCGAGGTCGTCTTCTTCGGATGATAGTCCTCATGACAATTAGCAAGCTGGAACTTAATCGCTCCCATATCACCGTTCTGGATGTTACGAATGAGTTGATTATGGGCAAGGTCATTCACGAACTCCTTCCCTGAGCCAATGGCTAGTACTACCTTATGAGCGAAATCATCACCTTCTTTTCGCCAACGGTAGTACGTATCTCGACTCACTCCCGCTTTCTTGCAGGCAAAGCTCACGTTACCTGACTCAGCGAGAGCTTCAAGCAGTTTCTCCTGCTGTCGTCTAATCCGAACGTCGATAGCTGAGGGTTTCTTCTCCATATCCAGTTAATGTGAGCCAGCGACGAATGATAGTCTCGCAGTATTCCGTATCCATCTCGACCATGACGCACTTTCGTTTCGTGTGTTCACACGCAATCAAAGTCGAACCACTGCCACCAAACGGGTCGTAGACGGTGTCACCAACGTCTGTACTGTTGAGTATGAGTCGTCGCAACAATCCAATTGGTTTCATGGTCGGATGAAGTTTGCTCTGCTGAGGTTTTGGATGAAAAACAACCGACTTATCCTTACCTCGCTTGAAGTCATGTGTGCCTTTCCAGCCATACAAGATAAGTTCATGTTGAGGCATATAGTCGAGACGACCAATGATGGCTTTATCTTTCACCCAGATGATGAGCTGTGCCACTTTCATACCCGCTTCTATACAAGCGTCTCGGAGAGCGAATATCATCTTGTCGCAGTTGAAGATGTAGATACTGTTCTTTTTGGTCAGTTGTGCCAGAGCAGGCGCTAGCCATCCTTTGGTGAAATCCACGTACGCCACGTCAGTCACAAAGCCGTCGTTCGCAATATCCTTATCTTTCGCTACAGCATTCAACCCTCGCTTGCTCGCCACATAATCAATGCCATATGGCGGGTCAGTGAGGAGCAAATGGATATCGCCATGTTCTTTCAAGTTCACCTTCGAGGAGTCGCCACAGATAAGAGTATGGTCTCCGAGTGTGATGATGTCTCCAGCCTTAATTGAGTGAGACAGCCTTGGTGCCAGAGAATTTTTCATAGCGGTTGATGATTACCTGACAAAAGATGGGATTCATTTCGACCAAGAAGGCGTTACGCTTCATCTGCTCACACGCCAACAGTGTTGACCCGCTCCCTCCAAACAGATCTAGAACATTGTGTCCAATCTTGGTACAACGACTGAGTGGTCGTTCATGCAAAGTGATTGGCTTCTGGGTTGGATGCTCATACGCATCACCTGCCACACGCTTGGCTAGCCAGATATCAATCATGTCGTTGATGTCATCTGCGGTAGCGTTACCAGTTCCAACTTCAGGATTTAGAATCTCATGGAACTTCTTATGTTTATCTGAGAGATACGGCTTGCCAGTTATTCCGTAGACGCACGGTTCGTAGCATTTATTGAAGGCAATCTTCGGAGTCGGATTGATACCGTTCTTCACCCAGAGTGCTGTTCGCTTATAAGCGATACCGAGTTCCTCATACAGGTTCTGGAGCATACCGACATATTTCTGGTCGCAGTACCAAAAGTGGTGAGCATCCTTCTCGCTAACCGACAACGCACTTTGCATGACGGACTTGAGGAAGATGCGGAATTCAGTGTTTGTTTTCTTGTCATCAACCGTTCCGCCATAGTTGGCGTTGCCTCCGACACCTTTGTTGTAGTTGAGGGAGATGTTGTATGGCGGGTCACAGTAGACGGTCTGAATTTTCTGTTCACCGAGGAGTCGAGCGACAACATCTTTATCAGTGCTATCACCACAAACAAGGCGGTGATTCCCGAGAGCGAACATATCGCCAGTTTTAATGTCGGTCTTCTCAGCTTCCTTGACCGCTTTTTCTTCATTAAATTCGTCGTCTTGCAGTTCCAGTACATCATCCCAGATATCGGAGAGGTCGCCATCATCGAAGCCGATATCCAAAAGGAACGAGGTGTCGAAGCTCTTCAGGAGTTCGTAGTCCCACGAGCCTGTGTTGCGATTGGAACGCAGAAGATACTCCTCAAACTCTGACTTTGTGAGCAAGCGATTCGGGACACGGACTTCGATTTCTTCTTGCCCACGACCGAGTGCCTGCATAATCTTCAGTCGAGCGTGTCCTGCCACTACAGTATTGTCTGTATTGATAGCGGGAATCTCGACAAGATTAAATTTAGTAATACTTGCCTCAAGGTCACGGCGTTGCTTATCGGAAAGCGTACGCGGATTCTTCTCGTAGGGGATGAGGTCGTCAACGCGACGACTCTCGGTGTGCCATGTAAGTTTGGCTGACATAAAGTGTATAGAGGCTTGTTAGCTTCCTCTACACACCTCTGCTGAGATTTCAGTAGTGTCTAGTCATCAGAATAAATGTCGAGGTGTTGGTGTCCTGATGGGCGGAGTTCGCCGTCACCACGTAGAACTGGTTCAGGTCGAAGTCTAAACTTTGGTCGGTATCCTTGCTCTGGTGTGTATTTTTCAAACGGCTCTTCTTGAATACCAAAAGCGAGACGGAGCGACATGGAGAGGCTACTCTTTTGCTTTTCAACTACGTTCTCATCCTTGCACTGAAATACATCCTTCAAGTGTCCTTTGGTCAGTACAACCTTTTTATCACTTACATACTCTTCTGCCATCGCCAGCATTTCCAACAGCAACCAGAGCTTATTGGGTGAGTTCATTTCTGTATTGCCCCGAGCAAACCCCAACTGCTCGTGACTGAAGACTCCCATTTTAGTGTCTTTATACTGCACTTCCACATCCTGACTATTCTTGAAAGTGATGGTGATGTCCGACCACTTTGCATCCGCAGGAAACTTTACCTTTGGCTCCATAAACAGCACGTCCTTCTTGTTCTTCGGCTTCTTCACTTGTACCGTTGCCTTTTCTGGTAATTCTACTTCTTCAACCGTTGTCTCAGCTGTGCCGTATACGTCTTGATAGATCTTGTTCACTTCAGCAATAAAGCGGAGAGTGGGCATGATTGGCTCAAGGCTCTTGCGTACTTGGTCCTCAATTTTCTTCCTCTGTGTGAGAGCGTCACGGAGGAGGGAGAGTGTGTAATCGTTGTTCATATACCTCTATTATACTAAATTGCATTTCTGACTAGCGATTTCTGACATTTCAAATGCAATACCCTTATTTTGAGCCTTGTAATGCAAAATCCCAGAAATGCCCTTGGGGTGTACGATATGTCAGATTTTCACATTTAAATGACCCTACTGAGAGGCTTCAATTTCAGAAGCGAAGATTCGCCAAGAAACGCTTACGGTGCTTGATGGCTACAATTCCGAGACTGAGAGGGGGCACAGACATTAGAAAAGCCGGCTTTTGCCGGCTTTTCTAATTCTCTCTATTGAACTAACTTGATCTCTTTCGTTTCTATAAAAGTGGTATCTGGCCATACTCCTTTTGAATATCTTTCAAAAATGAGAGTCTGTGTATTTAATCCCGTCCAGGAAAGCTTGCCGAAACACCCCAGCTCACAACCTTTTGCCAGTTGTACACTGGGGTCATTTTCTTCATACAAGACTGTTTTTATGTTTTTAACATAATCATACAAAACAAGTTTTGTTGCCTCATTAGCATCTCCTTCAATGGATGCGAGTCTTGCTTCGTTATTTTCACTTAACACCCACATCTCTGGCCCAGTAACCCCAGGTTCTGGACCTTCACTAATTTCTCTAACTATTTCGTGAGTTGAATCTTTAACGAGGAAAGCTCTAATGTAATTACTTGGCAGAATGTCCATAGAGATGGATGCTACAACATGTACATGCTCTTTATCTACTCTAGTGACAGTGATAGGCATACCTTCACCGATTGATGGTATTTTTAAAAATGTTGTTATAGATTTTTCAAAATCTATATACTCGCTTGAGGGGTTTGTTAACTCTATGGTTTTTCCAAGTGGAAAGGTAGTGTTGTTAGAAACTGCTGAACTTGTGGCTTGGTTTACTAAAAATTTTTGAACATTAGTTTCTGCGACCTGGGATGTTTCAACTGGTGCTACATGATACCCGACTAAACCTCCAATGAAGGGCATTGTAACAAACAGAAATAGTGCGAAATACTTTGATAAGGTGGTAACCTCAAAAACTGGATGTTTTTTACTTATAATTTCAGGAGTTACTTGATTTTCTAATTCAGGATTCATAAAGAAATTGTATCACTATCAGTTAGTAAAGTTCGAACATCGTTGAATAGGGTGCACAGCCAACATGAAAAGCCGTCCCATTAGGGATGGCTTTTCTGTTGTTGCTGTGCGGAGTGAAGAAAGTGCCCTGCGGCACTTTCGTGAAGAATCGAAAGCCACAGTCATACCGTAAGGCGAACGAGGCGGGGTCGAGAACACTTAGTATATCTGGAGTTGAAGACGAACAAATATACTTAGTGATTCGTGACCGATTCTTCTCACCCGCACTAAAACAAAAAGAGCCTATATAGGCTCTTTTTGTTTTTTCTGTCATTTCTTCTTCGCTTTCCTTAACTTCCCCTCTTTCACAATATGAATGTTGTGATGTGGATATGGAATGGTAATACCAGCGCCATCAAGTGCTTCTTTGCATGTTTCGGTGAGTAAAAAGAAGTATTTTTGTTCGAAGCCTGGCTTATCAACCCAAATCCGTACCAAGAGCTCCACACCGTGTTCCCCGAGTTTATTAACCACCACGGTTGGCTCTGGCTTTTTGAGTACACCCTTTACTTTTTTAATTGATTCAAGGAGTGCCTCACGAGCAATTTCCACCGATTCGTCATATGGAATATGTACGTGTGCAGTAATGCGAAGCGTTCCCTCTTCTGAGTAATTGGTGACAGGGGAGCTCGTCACAAGTGAATTAGGTACGCTGATGTATGTATTATCGAGTGTACGAATCTTGGTCGTACGAAGAGAGATGCTCACGACTTCCCCGTAATGATCTGCCACTCTCACCCAATCCCCCGCCGAATATAGTCTATCGACAAAAATACCGAAACCAGAAAAGATGTTAGCGATGGTCTGCTGGGCAGCAAATCCAACTGCAATACCTAAGACACCGATACCAGCGACCGCTGCGGTCACATTGATACCAAGCTTACTCAACACTAAAATAAGTCCAACAATAATGACAACTCCTCGATATAGCGACCGCACACTAATTTGTATGAGTGACTCCTGCATCGTCGTCTTGCGGAGTGTAGCTTCGAAAATGCGCGCCGTAATTATGTAGAAAATAATGACGAGGAAAATCGTAATGAACGCCGAAAACAAATTTGGAACAAATGAAACCAAAAGCTCATCTGCTGACATTTCACTCAGTCCAATATGTGAAAGAAGGTACTCCATACGTTTAACTCTAAGTATACAAACAAATTCTAAATTCGTGGACAATTGTCTGCGGACAAAATGATATACTGCTTATATGAGTATTTTTGTTGATGCAATTATCTTTATTCTGACCTCGTATCTCGCCTTTACGAATACGTTGGCAACTTTAATTTCAGATATTCTTCCAAACGAAGAACCTGTGACTCTCTCCGAAGAAGTTGAGGCGAACATGGTTGAATTACCGAGTATTTTGAAACAATCTATTCCTGACATTCTCTTACGAAACAGTGACTATCAAAATGCAGCTCTTGGTGCAGCGGTGGGATTAACTGGCACTACCGCAAATGATCCAATCGAAGCACTTGTTAATATCTTTTGTACGTTTAAAACTAAGGACTACATTAGAACAACAACGGGAAGTGGGTTTTTCATTGATCCTGACGGGGTCATTATGACAAATGCACACATTGCACAATTCCTTCTCCTTGAAAAAACTGATTCTTTCGGGCAAGCTCAGTGTATTGTACGGACTGGTAGTCCAGCCGCTTCAAAATACACCGCCGATCTTCTCTATCTACCCCCAACGTGGATCCAGGAAAATGCTGAACTTATCAATGACAGCGCTCCTATGGGCACAGGAGAGCGAGACTACGCTCTTTTATATGTGAGTGGCACTGTCGATAACGAACCGCTCCCAGCGGTATTCCCTGCCCTTAGCTTTGACAGTGATTTACTTCCCGTCTCTACTAAAGACGCCTCTGTTACTGCAGCAGGATATCCTGCACATGACTTAATAGAAAATGGCGCAAGTACCGACTTACTCGCACGCAAGGCAATTACTTCAATCTCTGAACTATACACTTTTGGTTCCAACTATGCTGATGTCTTTTCAGTCCGTGGGAGCGCTATTGGTGCAGAAGGTTCTTCAGGTGGCCCGATTATTAACGAGGATGGTGAGGTGATCGGAATGATTGCTACTCGAGGTGATGATGACACTGACGGTGCTGGAAGCTTGCGCGCAATTACCCTTTCTCACGTTAACCGCACTATCAAAGAAGAGACTGGTTTTAGTTTAGCAGAAAACCTTAATGGCAATCTTTCATATCGATCCGAAATTTTTGCAAACACCATGACGCCGTTTCTCATAGAACTCCTTGAGGACGGACGAGACTCATAAAACAAAAGGCGCGCCGTGAGGGCGCGCCTGTTTTTATAGAGAATCAGTGACTGGTTTCCGAAACGACTCCGTTTTTTGATTTGGTACTGGCAGGTTCCAAATCAAATGTATCAGACTCCGC
>JAGOON010000030.1 GCA_017992505.1 Minisyncoccota bacterium
TGCCATTGCCGCGCGGGTGCTTACTATTCTTGAAGTTCACTAGTGGTAGTAAGAGACGTTTGAGAAAATGTTCTGACAAACAAAAACCCGCGACACAATGGTCGCGGGTACCTCCTTTCTTGAGAACTTCTGTTGTTTTTAGAACACCTTCCGGAAACCGCCCCGAAAGGTCCAATCGGCACCGAAGAGTTCGGCTTCGACGCCGAAATGCCAGGTGGACTCGGGAGACTTCCGCCACCACACTTGCGGTTGCCCGTACGTGTGGGCGCCGTTGTTCCGGAGCGTCCGAACGAAACCTTCGGACCAAATGACACCACCGAGAGCGGCGAAGTCATTCGTCCGCCACACAATCTTCAGCTCCCGATCGAAATCGGGCGTTCCAAAGACTACCGTGGGAAGGATCGTAAGACTCGCAAAGCCCGGGACACTCGGCTTGAAGGCGGGCCCGAAGGACGAACGAGAGTTCTCGTTGTTGTCCGTGCTCGCTTCACCGGCGAATCCCACATGCTTCGTGGTCATCCACGTTGCACTCTGGTCGGCGAACCAACCTCCGCCTTCGCCCGAGTACTCGACGAAGCCATACAGAGTGACCTCGCCGAGCATCGTGAAGTAGTCGGGGGTGATCATCACGTGGTCAAAGCTCGTCCCGATGGGGAGAACCTCAACCGACGTGGTGACTTGCGCCTGCATCATCGGGGCTGCGAACAGAACCAGCGCGAGGCCGAGCATGAACTTCTTCATGGTATTTCTCCTTTTTGTGGAAAGAACATCGGTTTCTGTTTCGTCCTTTCGGACTCATCAGCAGAGATACACATCTCTGGACAGTGCCCCATTCGTTCTTGCGAACGGGGCGAAGGAAACTCACCACTTATACCGTTCGCTTAGCTCATAATCTCCATCTCCACCAAAACAACTTACAAACATGCGGTGGAAAGAACCCACAAAGAAACAAAACCCAACCAAGAGAAAGACCGGCATCAGAAAAGGGAGAGGGAAGGAAATGAAGAAACAAATTACCATTCCCAGCAGATGTCCAATTCCAGAGAGGAACAGCTTGATGCGCCGCTCCCTCTTCTTACTGAAGACCAGTCTGATCAACAGGACCAGGGTTGGCGGAAAAAGGAACAAGCACGAAAGAAGGAGCACAGCGGTAGTCTCACTCATGGTGTTTCCTTTCAAGGAACTCGATAAGCTCGATTGCTTATCATCTGACAACAGAATAGCACCTTTCGTCAAGTTTGTCAAGAAGGGATTGATAAAATAAGCTTGAAAATCAATAAAACGATGATAAATAAGGGGATAATGCTGTTGATGAAACTCTGACAACAGGGTAGAATGAGGCTTATGATTGAGTCAAAACTCAAAGAATTGGGCTTTCAGGACAAGGAAATAGCTATCTATTTGGAGCTTATGCGCCGTGGAAAGGCGACCCCAGCGTCTATAAGCAAGGCCACGGGTATCAACAGAGCCACGGTTTACAGCGTTTCCGCGGCTCTTGCCGAAAAAGGCGTTATATCTGAGGATCTGGCGGGTAAGTCGTCATATCTGGTTGCCAAGCCCCCAGAAGCGCTCATGGAGGTGGCTAACCGGCTTAAACGTGAAGCGGTAACAAAAGAGGGTCTTGTGCGTGAAGCTCTCACGGAGCTTGCAGATGTTGCTTTGGGAACAAAGTATTCGGTTCCCAAGGTGCGGTTTATTGAAGACAGCGAGATTTCAGACTATCTCTATTCACAAACACCTGCATGGAATGCGAGCCTTATTAAAGCAGAGCCAGCAAAGATTTGGTGGGGATTTCAGGACCACACGTTCGTGGAGAACTATGAACCATGGATTCATTGGTATTGGGGGAACGCAGACCCGTCAATTCAGGTGAGACTTTTGAGTAATGAGTCTGATATTGAGGCAAAAATGAGTGCAACACCTGGCCCCGGTCTCGAGCGTCGCATCATTCGCTTTTGGGATAGACCTGAAGAATTTAATGCGACGACATGGGTGGTGGGGGAATACATCCTGATGATCTACACACGAGAAAAGCCCTTCTACCTCATCGAGATATATAACGCGGTGTTGGCAGATAACATGCGCAGCCTCTTTAAGGGCCTGTGGGAGGAGGTGGTTGTTAAAAAGGGGTAGGAGATGCTCGAGAAGATCTTCTGACAAACTCGAAAGCGATACGTTTTAGTGTATTAGTTTATACAACTCAATCCACCGCAATAAACTCAACAAACTAAATATTTGATTGGTTCGTAAGGAAACCGGCTCACTTAGTGGCATCCACGCAACAAGAGATTTTCCACTTTTTTCTCCACCCTCAATGGAAATCAAAAGGGCATCAAATGTTGCTGAGAGTTCTTCAAATTTCTTTTTATTAAAGAGTTCCCAAACACCGTCTTGTGCTCTTTCAATAGACCTCTTAAATTCCTGTGCAATCAGTTTGTGTGATGCGATATCTTCGTTAGCAGGAAATGCAGATTTTTTTCTATATGCAATTTTGTCCGGAAGCATGTCTTCGAATGCTTTTCGTAATGCCATTTTTTCATTATCCTCCGTGATATTTTCCTCTATTGGAACAGCGAGTGCGGCCTTAATAAATTCTGGGTCCACAAACGGCACTCTTGCTTCTACAGAATTTGCCATGGCCGCTCTATCGTTTCCGTCTTCAAGATATTGCAAAAAGCGTCTTGCATAAAAATACTGCATTCTATCCATCGGATTTTCACTGGGACATTTTGAGTAATTGTTTTCTACAATTGAATCCACAATCGACTCAAAAGAAACTTCACTTAAAAACTTTTCTGTAAAAAAGTCCTGCACATATGCGGCCCGTTTAAGAAAAGTATTTTTTAGACTTTCTGCCGATTCACAAATTTCTGTATCGAGCTTAAGACCCGGAAACTTGTGGTAATACCCCAAATTAAATTCATCTGCGCCTTCACCAATAAGAGCAACTTTAAATCCAGCCTCTCGTATTGCTTCATAGTTGGCGAGCATTCCCATGCGTCGAATACTATCTACAGGACCATCATTTGCGACGACACACCTGTTGATGTTTTCAATCATAATCTGAGGTGTAATAACCGGACCCGCCAACTTAATTCCGCAATATTCAGCCATAATTTTTGCATGTTCAAAATCATCATTGGCGTCACCAGAATATTGAACACAAAAAGCAGTTATATCTTTCTTGTCCTTAAATGTTGAAACAATCGAAGTAATGATGCTTGAATCCAGGCCACCACTTAATGCAACGGCAGTTGGTAGTTCGTCGGGTACACGATCTTTTACGGATTGCATGAGCGTTTTTCGGAGTGCCTCATGAGAGCCGCTTTTGTTTTTTTCTGAAGTAATCGGGATATCCCAATATTGCGTAAGATTCAATTGATTATCTTGGAGAAAGGCATAGTGGGCTGGAGGGAACTGCTCGATATCTTTATAGAACGAACTTCTTTCATTTTGATTTCCAGCAGCAAATGAGTGTGTCATGAGCACATATTCGGCGATTGATGACATGTCCATTTCATTTGAAATGCCGGGGTATTTCAAAATTGCCTTTGGTTCAGATGCAAACACAAACTCATCTCCAGAGAATGCATAGAATAGTGGCCGTACCCCCGTCCTGTCCCGCGCTATAAATACTTTTCCCGTTTCTTCGTCAAAAAGGACAAAGGCAAATTCTCCAATCAAGTGATCCACACATTTTTCACCCCACTCTTGATACGCAAAAATAATCACCTCGAAATCTGATGGTGAAACAGATGTGTACCCTTTTGAGGCAAAATATTTTTTAAGTTCCTTAAAGTTATAAATCTCCCCATTAAAGACAATCGCAATCTCAAAACTTGAATTATCCTTCTTTGGGATAGTGATAACAGTTGATCGACTATCGAGACCAACCAAACTTAATCGCCTGTGGCTAAAAACGACGTTTCCTGAGGGTGAGATGTAGTGTCCGCGAAAATCGGGACCACGGTGCTGTAAGACCGCCCCCATATCAAGAATATTGAGTGGTTTTTTAATTTCACCAACACTACTTATTATTCCGCTGATGCCGCACATATTAGAGTTCTAGTGAGTTAGCATTGCCTGTAAGAGAGAAGATGATTGTTTTATCCTGTCCGTTCCACTCTTTTGCAAGTTCGATAGCACCCTTTATTGCATAGCAAGATTCAGCTGCGGGGCGTATTCCCTCCACCTTATAAAAGTAATCCTGAAGGGGATCTACTTCCTTGTTTTCATACGCGCGCGCTTTGACAAGTCCTTTGTGTACAAGTAATGAAAGAAGTGGGTTCTTTCCGTGATAGTTCAAACCACTCGCACCAAGCTCCTTGGGAACAAAGTCATTTCCAAGCGTATACATTTTTGCGCGAGGCATTAGCCGAGCAATGTCTGGGTTTTCGTAGCGGTATTCACCCTTTGTGAAACTTGGAACACCCGCAGACTCTATTGCCAGCAAGAGAGTTTTTTCATGGCGTTCAATGAATGGAAACACCAGGCCAGAGAAACTACTTCCACCACCAACCACACCAACCAAAGCATCGGGAACAATACCTTGATCTTCAAGTTGTTTTTTTAGTTCTACACCGAGAACTGTATTGTGAAGCGCTGAATATGCAGTGAGACAACCGAGGGACAGTTTATATTTAGGATTTTCCCTCACGCGTCGAAGAGCAATACTTAAACCAGAAGCAATTGTTCCTTCTTTTGTCGTAACTGGAATAACTTTTGCCCCAAAGCCTTCCATTATTTTTACCTTGTCATATTTTTGATCGTAATTTCTCTTTTCCATGTAAATCTCAGCCGGCAAACCAAATTCGTGACACGCCAGAGCCATGCCCATTCCCCAGTTTCCTGGACCAGTATCACCAACAAGCAACTTCAGACCCTCGCTTTGTGCGTAATAGGCCTGTACGTATGAGGAGTTAAGCTTGTAGCTTCCAATACGGTTTACGTCCTCTCGTTTAAAATAAATTTTTACCTTGTCCAATCCTAAATCTTTTTCTAACTTTTCAGCCCGAACCAAGGGCGTTGGTCTAAACGTATTGTAGAAATGTAAAATTGGCTCTGGAATTGAAATATACTCCGCGTTTTTATACTCACCCACATTTAACTCTTGTTTTGCCAGCTCGACAGGTAAAGTTTTTCCTAATTTCTCCCAATCCATGGGCTCTCCTGTTTCAGGATCAAGCAGGGTTGGAATTTCTTCTTTTAGAACATTTTCAATAAATGGAACTACGTTATACCAAAAAAGAGGAACTCCTTTGTCTGAATATAGTTTTTCTTTCTCCATAAATCTTTAGTGTTTATTAACAGTATTTTCGGTATTAAGTATACTCCCAAGTTACATCGTCACTTAATGGCCGTTTTTGAATTATTCTTGGCTGCTGTTTCGTCCTTTTGGACTCATCGGCAGAGATACGCATCTCTGGACAGCACCCCGCCAAAATTGTAGTGGGGCCAATGAAAGAAAACATCAGAAAAGATCCGGGACCGTCATGAGGGTAAGCTCACCGTCGAGCTCCCGCATCGCCTCCAGGAGACGTGACTGGTATTCTTCTGCGGGCTCAGAGTAGCTCCCAGCGCAGATGATGGTGCCGTTCCCCTCGATGCCTCGGAGTAGCCTATTGAATCCGTTGAGAAGTGATTCTACGAGCTCAACAGCTTCTTCAGCATTCTTGCTGAGGGGCTTCTTAGAAGAAGCACTTGCATTGAGAATGCGATCCAACCCAGCCAAAACGCCACGCTGTGCCTGAATTGATTTGGTGAACTCCGACATTTCTCTCTCCTTGTAGAAGAACAGCTTCTATTTGAAGGCTCGAACGATTCAAGCCCTCAAAGGAAGTCCCGATATAAAGCCTCGGGACGGGGCAAATCTTCAGAGAAGACTTTACTTGTCGTACACGGTCATGCCCGGCGTACGAACCACCATCTCAACCCTTGCCTGGTGATAGCGGGAGCAACCGGAGTGAGCACATCCGAGGGCGTTGCGGTAGTCGAGTTCAGAAGCCACCGCTTCTGCAAGTGTCTTTCGGCTGAAACACACACCATCCTCGTATCCGTAACTGCTCAGGCAGGTCACCTTCCAGCAATACTCGACGTTGGACATAATCTTCTCCTTGAAAGAAACTGGGTTGGTTTTCTTTCGCAACTCATCATCTGCATACAGTATAGCACGATATATAACATTGTCAATGTACTGTGATGATAAAAACTTGATATTGCATACTTATGAAATAAGGGTATTCTATGCATATGTCAGAAAAGCTTGATGAAAAACAAAAAGGAGAGCTTTTGAAAAGCCTTGGGTCATTGGGCCTGAACGATCATGAGGCCTTGGTGTATATGGCCCTTTTGAAGCTTGGCGAGACGGGGACGAGCCCTATTATTCGAGAAACCGCTCTCCATGGGCAGTATGTATACCAATCCTTGGAACGGCTCGAGGGTTCTGGGCTTGTTCAGCACGTCATAAAGCGTGGAAGGCGCAAATACAGCGCCAAAACCCCAAATACGCTCGTGCACCTCGCCGAAGAGCGAAAAGCACAGGCTGAGGCGGTGGCTCTACGGCTTGGCGAATTTATGACGCTTGCACCTGAGCAAACGTTTGAGACATATCAAGGCCATGAATCCTATGTGGCACACGAATTCGACATGCTCGACCGTGCCGAGGAGGGAAGCGAGCTACTCATTATGGGTGGCTCTGGCGACAGGTTTAATGCCGAGCTTGGTAAACGGCTCAGCGAATATGTGGAGCTCCAAACAAAGAAAAAGATCCGTATCCGATATATAGGCTCAGACGACCAGCGAACCCTGATGCCGATGCTTCATGGAAAACGAAGCGACTTCTCGGTGCGATACCTCCCAGGGCTCTTTACAGGCGAGGTAAACACCAATATCTGGCCTGATGCGATTGGATTCAATATCTATGGGGACCCGGTGGCCCGTTTCACGGTATTCAACCCAGTCGTGGCAACAAGCTATCGCCAGTTCTTTGAAACTCTCTGGAAGCTCGCAAAGGAGTAATTTTCTGAAATTGTGGTAAAGTAGCAACGCGACGGGCCGTCGTATACCGGTAGTACGTCTGCTTTGGGAGCAGAATGACCGAGTTCGATTCTCGGCGGCCCGAATGATTCAAAACACCAGCCCAGGGCTGGTGTTTTGTTGTTTTATCTAGGAATGAAGCCATTTTTGTGCTATTCTTAACATCCCGAATCCACACGAGTGTATTTGTACATTGCCAGTCTAACTATACTCATATGAACGACGTACAACCTGTAACGACTACTCCTGATGAAGTAACGACACCGGTCGTTCCTGCTCCTGAGGTCGTTGAAGAAGAGGAAACAGTTGCCCCTGCTCCAGAAGAGCCTGCAACAGAAGACGCTCCTGCTGCGTAACGCACAAGGAGAATTAAAACACCCCGCTTCGGCGGGGTGTTTTATATTTAAGGCCTCCATTGCGCTGGTGAGGTTTTAAATTTACTATGTGTCCACGCGGGATTAGTTAATCGGTATAACATCAGTTTTCCAAACTGAGATGAGGAGTTCGACTCTCCTATCCCGCACTCGGAGAATCTTGCTTACGACAACGAGGAGAGTCGAAGGCCGGAAACAAAGCTCCTGAGGAGCTTTGTTGAGGCGGGGTCGCGGGGCCCTGCGTTAGCAGGGAACCTGTGACCGACTCTCCTATCCCGCACCCGGACAATCACCTATTCCGCACCGAGCGAATATACAGCCTCATGCCCTCCGTTCCATACGTTAAACAAGAACACCCGCACTGGTGCGGCCCGGCCGCGCTTCTCATGGTGCTCAAGTTCTTTGGTATGGAAAAGACCCAAGCCGATCTCGCGGAGCTTCTCAAGACATCAGAAGAGAAGGGAACGAGCGAAGAGATGATGGAGATTGTGGCGCATGATCTTGGGTTTGATGTGCGAACCGGTTCGGGTGTGTACGAAGAGATTGTGAGAGCGCTTGAAGGAGGGAGTATGGTCATTGTTGCTTTTGTCGAGCCCCAAGATGGGGAAGGACATTACGCGGTTGTTACTGATGCAAACAGCGACCGTATCAGGTTGCTTGATCCAGCGAGCGCAAAAGATGCACAGAGCATTCTCACCAAAGAAGGTTTCATAAAACGATGGGGCAAAAAATATAGCGCACATCATCAGTGGTTCATGATACTTAAGCCACAAAAGCGTTAGCTGCTGAAAGGGTTTATACTTTTCAGGTATTTATCGTTACAGCGTAATCTTTTAAAGTCGTATGGGCATGGAAATACCTTCTTCTGCGGATAATCCATATCGTTTAGATCTTGAGCACCGCAATGTGCTTCAGGTCAAGATATTTGAGATACTTTTTGAACAGTACAAGATCATCGAATTACTTGAACAGGCAGCGTTTGTCGGTAGATATGGAAAAAAGATTAGTAACATCATTGATGCGCAAGAACATGAAGCTATTCGAGCACTGGCGCGCAATGGTGACTATGATGCTGCATCTGAGGCCGTGTTGGCGCTTCTTGGTGATGATATGAAGATGGCAGCGTAAAAGATTTTCTGAAGTAAACAAAAACCCCGCTCAGCGGGGTTTTTGTTATTCGTGAGAATGTAAGACCTAGCCCTTCACTGCGTCCTTCAAAGCCTTTGCGGCTGTGAACTTTGGAACGCGTGTTGCAGGAACCTTCACCATTTCGCCGGTGCGTGGGTTGCGTG
>JAGOON010000031.1 GCA_017992505.1 Minisyncoccota bacterium
AGCGCAGCGACTGAAGAATCAACTCCTCCAGAGAGTCCAACAAACACGGTTTGTTTTTCTGACATGCGCAAAAAGTACCACGCAGGCTACTTATCGTAAATAGCGCTCGATATTATTGAGGTGTTCATCATAGGTAACTGCGTAATGGAAATTACCCTCTTTGTCGGTAATGTAATAGACATAATCTGTTTTTTCAGGCTGGAGTGCCGCCATTATGGCATCGATACCTGGGTTTCCTATCGGTGTTGGTGGAAGGCCGCGGTTGAGATAGGTATTGTATGGCGAGTCTATTTCCAAATCTTGAGAAGTAAGTTCCTTGAGTGGCTTGTTGAGGATGTATTCAATTGAGGCGTCCGCTTGTAGTGGCATACCAGCTACCATGCGTCCTTGCAAAATACCCGAGACAATCCTCATTGATTCGGGTGAATTTGCCTCTCGTTCAAGGATTGATGCGAGTGTTATTATTTCTTCCGCGGTGAGGGTGTGCGCATCTATGAATGGTTGGATAGAGTGGGTTTCTTCGATAAATGTTTGAAGCATGATGTCGATAAGTTCGTCAGCAGTAAAGGTCTTTGGAATATGGTAGGTTTCTGGGTACAACCTACCTTCAAGTGGTATAGCCCGTTCAAGGAAACGTTCTTTGTCAAAGTTTATTAAGGCGGTCTCGGCGTTTTCGGCAATGCTCGTTGCTCGTTCACCTTCGTAATGTGTAAAGCGAATCAGGTCATTTGAAAAATCTCCAGCGACGAGACGCTTAGCAATCTGCAGGGTCGTAAGTGGTGAGTCGAAAATGTATGTACTTGCTTTGACATCACTTGGCTCGTAAAGAAATGACAAAATGTAGTACAGAAATGTTTGCGATTTAACCACCGACGCAGCTTCGAGCTGCGCGGTGATTGTTTTGATGCTTGTGCCAAGTTCGATAGTGACAATGGTAGGGGTAGCAAAATCGTGTGGGGGTTTGTTTAGTATGTAGACATATAGCGCTGTACTGATTGTGCCAAGTGCGCAAAGTGTAGCCAACAATAGCAATCTTGCTTTAAGCGAGCGTCTACTCGATTTTTCTTCTGGCATATCTGATTTTTTTTGTTGAATCTTAAAGGTTTTCATGAAGACCACATATCCGTGTTGCCGGTAGGAAGATTGGCCGGTGCGTTGCGACGGATAGATTCTACACGTACAAGTGATGGTGTCACAATAGTTTTTCCTGGGATGTGGTACATGCTTGCAAGTTCCTCAACCGACATCACCTTAGGTGCATCCCCGTGTTCTTTTGCATCACCATCAAGCCAATTCCTACCCTTATAGTAGTCAAGTTCTCGTTTTTTGTAATACTTTTTTTTGCTTCCAGAAGGGTCAGTAATCCAGGGCCAGTTAAAGTCAGTGCGCCACTTGAGGCCAACACCGTTTCGACCAATGATATCCCACTGCGACATACCACGGAGAATTGGACCAATCATGTCGCCGTCGAACTTGTTCTTGTCGAGCGTAATGTACATAGCACGGATAGAGACCTCGTATGCATACTTACTAATATTTCGCTCGATAGAGGCAATAGTATCGCGTTCTCCTTGAGTAAGTCTTGGGGGGGTGTCAGGGTTATCTGGGTCGTGACTTTTTTCTCCCATCATAATCTCTTTAATCTTAGCCTTCCCTGCTTTTTCCCAGGTTGGTTTAGTGTGAAGTTGTCCGTTCTTGAATTCTTGTTTTACATGAGGAGTTGCTAAAAACTGAATCCAAATACGCTCGTGCGGTTTGCATTTTCCCAGGTGTTCAAGTAATGGCGCCATTGGTTCGAGTTTTTCCTCCTCTTTTGGCATTCGGTCGAGACCAAAGTCAATGTATGTTTTTATCGGCAACACCTCAGACTCTTTTTTTGTAAAGTGAAATCCCATGAAGTCGTGCTTGGTAAGATCATTTTTTACCTCAGCTGTGTAGTCAACCACTTCTTCGGTAACTTCAATTCCAGGATATTGCGCATAGAGTTGAGATTCAAGTGCATTCTTAACTTTTTTTCTTGGCACGTTGGCATAGAATCTGACCTCCCCACCAATGGATGCCATTTCAAAACTGAAGGTCAATGGCCGTTTCCCATCGATATAGGATTGCACGAGATTGTCGCGAGAATAGCTATTGTATATTTGAGCAAAAACACTCTCCATTGCTTCGGGAGATTTAAAGACTTCTTGTGGGGGTTTGATGCGAAGTGTGACTCGTCCGTTATCGTCTTGAAATTTGAGACCCGTATAGTCTTGCCAACGTTCAAAGAAAATATGAAAAAGTGTTACAGGAACCCAGATGGGAGAAAGTGCAACAAGGAAAGAGAGTGCTGGAACAAAATTAACATTAAGTGAATAAAAGGTGTAGAACATCACCCCAAATCCCACAAAAAGAAAAAGCGGACCTGCAGCTGCGCCGAATACTGCTTTGAAAAAATCACCCATAGGTTGTTCTATTGTACACCATACAAAAGCGCCCGATACTAGAGTATCGGGCGCTTTGTGGTTAGTCAGCGAGTGTGTATTGTCCGTTTGAAAGTCGTTTGAAGAGGTTGGTGTCTTGGAGGTTCACAAGAATTGTGTTGTCTTTGACATAGCGTTCCTTGCGTACTTTATCGATGATTTCCTCTCGTGAGAGTGGACCATCAATTTCAAGGATTTGCTTGAGTACATCCTTCACAACACCAGTGGTGTAGCCCCATTCAGAGAGTGCGTAGAGTCCTCGTCCAACGAGTACAAAACGGTTGTCTTTGATGAGTTCGTTATGAGTGGTGGCGATGTGTGCATCGTGACCAAAGAGTTCTTGAATGGTTTCAGCTACTTCACGGAAGTGCATTGGTGAACCATGACGTTTTACTGCAAGGTAAGCGTAATCTCGGATACCCTTTACACGGATGTTCGGACTATCAGCGGGACCCCAGTCACCAAGTGGGTTACGGCCAATTTGTTTTGAGATGAGTAACCAACGCTTGAGCGTTTCCTCATCATGACGGTCGGCAATCTCGATGAGTTCGTTGCGGAACATTTCGAGTATTTCACTTTCGCTAATAAGAGAATCCTTTTCAAGATTCTTGTGGACATTCTTGAGAGCTTTTTCGACAGTATCGGCGATTTTTCGTTCAGTGAACCAACGATGTTGGTAGTGAGGATTTTCCTTACTCTTAAAGAAGGGATCTCCGACAACGAGGAGGAAATAGAGATGATTACGGACTGCTGGATCTGGGCTGAGCTCTTCGAGAAGTACGTGTTCGGCAATAATGCCACCACCAAGCTGATCGATGAGCTTTTGCATTTCTACGAAAAGTTCATACTGCTTCTTGTATACTTCAGACTTTTGAATTGACTGAATACCGTAGTTTTCAATCTGACGGACTCGTTCTCGAGTGATGCCGTACGATTTTCCAATCGCTTCAAGCGTGTATGTTTCGCCGTCAGCACCGAGACCGTAACGTTTTTCAAGGACGTCGCGTGCACGGTCAGGAAGAACCTCGAGCAGGCTTTTTGTAATTTGTTTTGGTTTAAATGTAATCATATTGGGTTTAGAGTGTTGTCTTTTCTTCTCCTCCAATGCGTGCCGTAGTTTATAACATATGGCCACTAATCGGTCAATACTTTGCTGTTCCTTCCTACTCAACAATAATGTTGAGTATCCTGGCAGGAACGTAAATGATTTTTTTCACGGCCTGTCCATTCATTCTGGCTACTAGGTCGGGACTCTCTCCAATCGCTTTCCATGCCTCGTCTTGCGTTGCCTCTGGACTAATGGTCACTTCCCCACGGTGCTTCCCATTAATCTGTACACCGATGGTGACCAGGTCATCTTTGGCAAGGTTTTCATCGTAGGTTGGATATTGGGTTGTATGGATACTGCTTGCGATTCCAGCCAAAGCCCACAGTTCCTCTGTAAGGTGTGGTGCAAATGGCGCGAGCATTTGTAGGAATTTTAGATAGCTTTCCTTGGTCAAACCAGTCTTTTCAGCTTGGTTCATAAAAATCATCATCGAGCTGATTGCTGTGTTGAACTTGAATTCTGCGATGTCACCCCCCACCTTCTTAATCGTCTTATGAAGGAGTGAGAGAGTCTCCTTTGGTTCGTCCTCAATGATGTGGTCTCTAAGGCCATAGACACGCTCTAAGAAGCGCCTAAGCCCTGCTACGCCTCCTAAGTCCCATGGGTAGTTGGTACCTTGATATGGTCCCATGAAGGCCAAGTACATTTTTACCGTGTCTGCCCCAACAAGCTTTACCTGTTCGTCGGGGTCAACCACATTTCCTTTTGACTTACTCATCTTGTTTCCGTCTGGACCAAGAATAAGACCACGGTTGATGCGTACTCTGTATGGTTCGTTGTGCACAGCCAAGCCAAGTTTATGGAGTGCCTTTTGCCAAAAGCGTGAATACAACAAGTGCATGGTGGTGTGCTCAGCTCCACCAAAGTACATATCAACCTGCATCCAGTCTTTCTGGTTCGCTGCGCTTGAAAGCGCCTCATCATTCTTGTTATCCAAATACCGCAAGAAGTACCACGAGGAATCCACAAAGGTATCCATCGTCTCTACCTCAGGCGTCCAGCCAGCACCAAAAATACGTTCGGTACGAGTTTTGAGTTCCTCAGACTTAGCGAGGGGTGGTACTCCCGTTGGGGTGAAGTCGACATCTTCAGGAAGTGTCCACGGCAAATGCTCCTTTGGTACTACGTGCGCTTTACCATCAGGGTCATACACAATAGGAATTGGTACGCCCCAATAGCGTTGACGGCCAATAGACCAGTCACGCAGGCGGTAGGTATTTGTCATCCGTCCCCCAACCTTTTTCGTGATAGCAATTTTTGCTTCTTCAGAAGTCATTCCATCAAATTCAGAGGAATTGATAAGTTTGCCTTCACCAAAATATGGAACCCATTCAATCATTGGACTTTCTGTAGGTGTGCCATTATCTAAATGAGTTACAGTCTGTACAGAATGAGGTGCAATGACTGTCTTAATTAATAAATTAAATTTTTCTGCAAACGCATTATCACGCTCATCGTGCGCTGGCACGGCCATAATCGCTCCTGTGCCGTAGCCACCTAGTACATAGTCTGCGACGTAGACAGGTATAGATTCTCCATTGGCTGGATTGGTCGCAGTAATTCCTTCGAGCTTTACTCCTGTCTTTTCCTTTGTGTTGTCGCCGCGCTCGATTTCACTTTTTTGCTTAGCGGTTTGTACGTAGCTTGTTACCTCATCCCAATTTGCGATGGTCGCTTTATTTTGCTCAACCAGTACGTGTTCAGGTGCAAGAACGAGATAGGTCGCCCCAAAGAGCGTGTCAGGACGGGTGGTAAAGACAGTGACTTGATCACCTGTTGAGAGTTTGAAATCAATTTCCGCTCCCTTACTACGCCCAATCCATTGTCGTTGTGCTTCTTTGATATGTTCTGGCCACGCAAGTGCGTCCAAGTCGTCAATTAGGTCATCAGCAAAATCAGTGATACGAATCATCCACTGTGGCATTCGTTTCTTTTCAATTACGTCGCCAGAACGCTCACAGGTGCCGTCTGCAAGCACTTGTTCGTTTGCTATCACAGTGTGACAGCCTGGACACCAGTTCACAATTCCTTCACCACGATATGCGATGTTGTTTTCAAAAAACTGCGTGAACATCCACTGGGTCCATTTGTAGTATTCGGGGTCGGTTGAAGACGTGGTTCTATCCCATGAAAAGGCATTGCCCATACTCTTAAGCTGATCCTTCATGTATTCGATATTTTGCTCTGTCCATTCCCTTGGGTTGATGTTGCGCTTAATGGCAGCGTTCTCGGCCGGAAGACCAAACGCATCAAAGCCCATTGGAAAGAGTACTTGCTTCCCCATCATGCGCCTATAGCGCACATAGATGTCTGGTACCGCAAACGCGTACCAGTGGCCGATGTGGAGGTTCCCAGAGGGGTATGGCCATTCGACAAGAATATATTCCTTCTCTTTGCTTTTGTCGCGTTCACCTGCGTTGTAGAGTCCAGTTTCCTTCCAGTTCTCTTGCCATTTCTTCTCAATCTCCTTGTGATCAAAACGCTTATGCATAATTAGTTGGTTCCTAAAGGCTTATCATCAGTATTTGTCTGAATAAGAGTATTGATTGATTTATCTAGTTTCTTCGCTTCTTCTATGTGGTTATTCCTTTCGCTCTCTTTGTTGATAACTTCTACCTTCTTATACCATTTCTCATATGTGCAGGAAACATTTTTATATGTTTCTATGTAATTCCTTCTTGCCTTGCGTGCGAGTCTAATATGACCATTAAAAGTGTGAATAATATTTAGCACAGCTCCTCCAATACAGTCGAAAACTATATCCCCATCGGCAAGTCTCGTATTAATCATTAGACATAGCATTTCAAGATGATTCAATAGCTCACGAACTTCAGAATAGTATTTTGCCGCAAGCGGGTTTTTTAAATCAACTACTTTTTGCATTCCCTCGATTTCAGACGTTGAAATTTCTCCGCTTGATATTTTTTTGGGATTTGTAAGACTTGAAAAGTCTCCAGATGAATTTTTTTGCTTAATTCCCAATTCTTTTTCTAGTTTAACGACAGCGCTAAGTCTTGGAATTATATTATCCAAACAGTAGCAGACAATTTTTTCTGCATATTCTCTCGAATCCCGCTCCGCTTGATTGATTCGCATCTTTCGCGCTTCCCTAATCTGTTTTAGTGCAAAAAGCGCAATAAGAAAAAGCCCAAATGAGGACAGCGCTGTTACTTCTTGATGATAAGTTTGAAGAAAGCCTCCGCATGATTTAAGGAATTCAGACATAAGCGATATTATGCTATGAAATTTAGATTGTGCAAAGAAAAAAGGCCAGCGCTTTGCACCGGCCCTTTTACACTGCTTTAATTCTTGTCCTGGGGAATGATGTTGTTTCCGTTGTCTTTGTTAATGATACGTGAGAAGCATGTCTCTCCCGCACCATGTTGCCAGTTGTCAGGGTTTTTAATGAAGCCCTTCTCTGAAATTGGCATAGTGCCACCCATGAATTCATCTGGGTTTGAAGGTTGAGCAAATGTCGCACAAAGTTCAAACCCTTCGTTTGTAACGTTGTATTTGTAGTCAGCGCGTCCTTCAGGAGCGGTTGGTACTGCCGGTTCCCCTAATGTGCCTAAGTTTTCAGGAAGTTTTTGGTTGGTGAGATAGTAGTCCTGCATTCGCCATTGGATTTGTTGGAGATCACTTACTTGAGTCGCATCAAGTTTTTGTTCGCGCACTTCAGTAGGTGCTTCGATGCTCGTGAATCCATATGCAAGTGATGCAATTACTACCGCAATAGCTCCATAAGCGAACTGCACTGACTTTGCTTCATTTTTAAGCCAGAAACCGCGAGCGTCGAGAATGTAGTAGTGAAAGGCAGCACCAATTACGACAAAGACAGCAGCGGCCTTGAGAATGAAACGTTGGGTGATTTCTCCTTCAAGAAAAGTCATGATAACTGTCACCAGGTCACCAAGAAGCACACCGCCACCCACGAGAAGCGACAGGTAGACAAGCCACTTTGTAAGTGAGAGGTAGGCGCCACTGGTTTCGGTACGGCGAAGTTTGTTAACCGTGCGAGTAAGGATAAGGTATGTCGGGAAGAATACTATCACCATTGCAAAGCCAATCCTGACACCTTGATGGGCACTTTCGATTTCCCAGTACCCATTGGTGGCGTCTGGAAAAGCTAGATTGATAACTCCAAAGATAAGAACAAGTAAAAAAGAAAGTGATAAATAAAGACTAGCAAGCGAGCCGAGCTGAAGCACAAAGTGCCGTGCGGTGTGATTTTCCATATATCTAAAGTATGCGCTTATTAAAAACCTCTGTAAAGGCGTTTAGGTGACAACTTTTGGAACAATGAGGTGCAGGTGATAGTGCCCGGGAATAGATTTGTTTCTAGGTAATGCCTCCATAATAAATGTATATAATTCATCTAAAACACTTTCCTTCAGCTCGATAAGTTCGTCAGTCTCTTCTTTCGTTAAATCTCGATCTGAGCTAAGGTGTCGTTTTGTTAGTAACATATGATGCTTTGATGCAACGGCATCGTAGGGATAGGTATTTTCCACAATACGCCAGTACTTAAACTCTAAGTGTGTTGGTGTGCTACAAAGAGGACAGGTTCCATCAAGAACAGTTTCTGTTCGTTCTTGTTCATATTTTTTATGCATTGCTTCTGTTCGCCAGCTGCGCGGTAGCAATTTCTTAACTACTGTATTCATGCGTGCTAGTATACCAGTATGAAACCCGATGATATTAAAAAAGCCCCAAAAGTGTTCTGTGAAAGCATCAATGTGGCCTTCACACCAGAGTTTTTCGTGATGAGTCTGAGTTCAGGCTCACAAACTGGTATCTATGCGCTTACCCCACAGCACGCCAAGCGCTTGCAACAATACCTCACCCATCAAATCGCTGAATATGAAAAGACAAATGGTGAAGTAAAAGCTGACTGGAGCCCAAATATTGTAAGTCCCCTTCAGCCAAGTAAGAAGAAGTAATTGACAAAACTACACTAAAGGAAGATAGTGTCGTCGGATTGCATGGGAGGAGTTAGATGGTTAAAGCAGTAATGC
>JAGOON010000032.1 GCA_017992505.1 Minisyncoccota bacterium
CGCTTAAAGCGCATAAGTGTAAGTGCAGGATCGCTTGTGGCGAATGACATGGCTTCAACATCTCGGTAGAGTGCACTATAAGGATTTATAAGATCGAGATGGTACTTTGCAAAAAGCCCGGGCACAGGAATGGCCACAGAATCATCTAATGTTTTTTTGTAAATCTCTACAATAGTCTTTAGTTCTCCAATACGTTCAACATTTCCTCTTACAAGTGCGTCATGGAGAATGTTGAGTTCCTGATCAACACCATCGATGTTGTTTACTAATACGGCTCCAGCCATTGCGTTGGCATAATTTTTTATATCCTCATCTGTCCAGGTTTCCAAAATAGTAATGTCTGGTGTGTCATAAAGCTCTTGGGTTGAGCCTTCGGTAAGTTTTTCAACCGCTTCACTCACAACCTCTTCTTTTGTATTTCCAAAAGGACCGTTGTTTTTAGACGCAATGTAATTTTGAAGGAATTCAATACTCATTTGACCAGTGAGTGTGGTCGGGAGTTCGTAACTTGTTGAGGCTTGGGTAATAACCGCCGCTGGCTCGGGGACGAGCTGGTCTCGCCAGTCCTCTACCCCGTTACTGTCTTTGTCAGTTACTGCAATTGCAACACGTGCTGGCGCTTGGGATTCAATAACCGCCGCTGGGGCGTTCATTCTTGGTTTCCCAAAGTTGCCGATGGTGTAGGTACCAGCAACAATCGCCACACCAATAAGAATAGAACCTAGTATTTTGGGGTTTAGTCCAGCTAACATACAATATTAGTATATCAGTCAAGCACTCACATCCTTTGCACTGTACACAAAGGATGTGTATGAACTGTGGAGAGTGTTTGTTTATCCCTGTTCAATTCCTGTGGAGTATGTTGGGGATAAAAGCATGGTGGCAAGTTTCACCCAAATCTCCATGGAGATGTCTTCAGCACGAACGGTCGGGGAAAGTTTTAATGAAAACAACGCACTTTCGACAACAGTTCGATCATAATTAACACTCAAGTTACCAAGTAATTGCTTACGCTTTTTACCAAAACCGAGGTGTAGAAGTTCAAAAAAAGCCTCCTGTTCAAGGCCGTGTAATCGTTCTTTTGATATGTCAGTTATGGCTACAATAGCTGAATCTACCTTTGGAGGTGGAGTAAAGTGCCCACGGCTAACGGTACATATATATGTAGGTGTTCCAAAGACTTTGACCGAAAGAGAGAGAAGAGATTCTTTTTTTTCGCGAGCTATGCGTGTCGCCACCTCCTTTTGAACAAGGAAAACAAGGGTTTTTGGCTGATATTCAGTCTCAAGAAGGGTGCGAAAAAGGAGGCCTGAAATGTAGTAGGGAATATTAGCTACGACCTTGTAATCTGTGGCGATGAGGGTAAGTCTTTCAAAATCAATCCTTCGAGCATCGCCGTGGTGAATGATAAGTTGCCCTGTGCCAATTTCATCTGAAAACGTCCCACGAAGTGATTCAATAGCTCGCGGGTCAGCTTCAAGGGCAATCACCCGTCCACCCCGATTGAGAATCTCTCTGGTGAGCGCACCTGTTCCTGGGCCTATCTCGAGCACCACTTCTCCTCGATGTATGTCCGCCGCGTCACACATTTTCTTTGGGGCGTAGTCACTGTTTAGAAAATGCTGTCCGAGAGATTTCTTATGTTCAAACTTTTCAGTCATGTTTAGTGTACGGTACGGCAAATGAGTTCAAAAAACAAGAAAGGCCCCCCTTGGTTAATCCAGATATATTGTTGTTTCATAACCTGAAGAGTGTCCCCCACTTGGATTCCCACTTTCGACATGCTCTTTACTGATGTCGTTCAAGAATGACGAAGGAAGGTTTACTCGTTGGCTACCAAAGATAGTTCGCATATGTGCATAGGTGAGAAAAACTTTCTTCTGTGCGCGAGTGAGGGCAACATAAAAGAGACGACGCTCTTCCTCAGTATCAGTTTTTCCGTCATCAAGTCGTTCGTGAGGAAAGAGACCCTCTTCAAGACCAGCGATAAACACATATGAAAATTCAAGTCCTTTTGCAGAGTGTACCGTCATTAGTCGAACCGCATTGAGCTCTTCTTTATCTTTAATTTCATCCTGGTCACTTTGAAGTGCGGCGTTTTCAAGGAGAAGCTCAACCCCCTCAGTTGGAGTAAGTGAGTCGTATCGGGTCGCGAGTGTTACGAGTTCGCGCAGGTTCTCTAGTCGTTCAAGAGCTTCTTCAGTTCCCTCTTCGCGGTACATCCCTTCGATACCGCTACGCTTCATAATAAATTTAATTGTTTCAGATAAGGGTTTTTCGATTGCTGTCTTTGCGATATCCATCATGATTGCATCAAATCCCGCAAGTTTTTCCTGAGCCCCCTTATTAAGCTCGGCCCGGTTGCCCTCAATAATCTTAAGCAGTGTCACCTTCCCAATACCACGTGTTGGCTCATTAATAATACGTGCAAGGTCTGCGTTACTTCCGGGATTAAGTGCAAGACGTAAATATGAAAGTACATCCTTCACTTCTTTCCGTTCAAAAAATTTGGTTCCAAGGAGCTGGTATGGTACTTCAAAATTGAGAAAGGCTTCCTCAAGTCCTCGTGACTGAAAGTTAGTGCGATATAAGACTGCAATAGATGTTGGGTCGGCACCGTCTGCGATAAGTGACTTAGCGGTAAGTGCTATATATTCAGCTTCGTCATAGCCAGTCATCGCTGCGTATAGTGTCAGCTTCTCCCCCTCCTGGTTATTGGTGAAGACATTTTTTTCAACACGATTCTGATTCTTTTTGATGACATCGTTTGAGGCTGCGATGATAGTTTGGGTTGAGCGGTAGTTTTCTTCAAGGAGTACCGTTGTCGAGTCTTTGAAGTGACGTTCAAACTGAAGCACGTTTTTAATGTCAGCACCTCTCCAAGAATAAATGTTTTGGTCGATGTCACCAACAACACAGATGTTTTGCACGTTGCCAGCAAGAAGCTCGACGATTGAAAACTGTACACGGTTCGTGTCCTGATATTCGTCAACATGAATGTATTTGAAACGGTCTTGGAGTGTTTCGCGCACCGTACGGTTCTCTTTGAGAAGGCGTAAGGTTTTGGCGAGAAGGTCATCAAAATCAAGGGCATGTTCTTCGGTAAGAATTGCTTCATATTTCTCCCAGACTGTTGCTGCCACCTGTTCAGGGTATGAGTTTGCAGCGTCTTGGTATGCAAGTTGCGTGACAGCATCACCTTTTGCGCGTGAGATCATGCCAAGAATTTTCTTTGGCTCAAATTCCTTAGGGTTGTAGCCTGCTTTTTCAATTGCCTGCTTTACTGCGCGCATGCTATCAGCACGGTCGTAGATAGTGAAGTGGCGACGGAGATTCACTGCTTCATGGAATTCTCGCAGGAGGTGTACTCCGAGTGAGTGAAACGTAGTAACGAGCGGAAGTCCGTCGACTACGGCACGATCTGAAGGGGGATATTTTCGTACCAAGTCACCAACGCGCTCACGCATCTCCTTAGCAGCTTTGTTGGTGAATGTAACGGCGAGAATATTTCGGGGCGAAACACCTTGGTGAATAATATGCACGATACGATGAGTAATGACTCGTGTCTTTCCTGAACCAGCGCCCGCAAGCACCATCAACGGACCCTCGGTGTGTAGTACCGCTGTTTTTTGTTGCTCGTTAAGTCCATTTAAATAAGGAATAGTATCGGTCATGTGCGGACACTATAGCATAGCCAATTAAACATGAGCGTTGAGGAAATAAAAAATACACAATATTTTTGCGAACTATGCAATAGAGAAACCAGCTCTAAATCATTGGGTATTTTGGGCACATCGTGACTCGCGAGGAAAAGTGCATTACGTCAATTGCCACCATTTGAGGCTCTAGTACAATAGTGCCTGTACCCTAGTGGTGCACCTCTGGAGCAGGATTGCTCCTTTTCATTTTCTGGCACAGGCGTAACGAGTGCACGGCGGCGAGACCTTAAACAAAACCCTATTCAACAAGATTCACAAAACGCTGATATACAACCTAGTCTATCTAGCGGTCAGCACCATATTCAAGTAGTAAAGGCCCATATCCAGCTCTTTCTTGAGATGGCTTTTTCTTTGGTAGTTGTTGCGATTCCATTGTCTGTACATGCAGGTATTTTCCCAGAAATTTTTGCGGAAGAGATTGCTACTTCTACTGATTCTGGTCTTCCAGTGATGGAAAGTCCGACTGATGTCCCTCTTCTCATAGCGCAACAAAACCCCGACCCGCTTGGAGGACGTGGTGGTTCGGACGTTGTTGTTGATGAGAATGCTCTGGTTTCAACTGGTCCAATTGGTGAAGACGAAATTGCAGCAAGTGGTACGAACAATGGAGAGATTAGTGTGTATACCGTCCGTGAAGGTGACTCTCTTTCACAGGTTGCTGAGATGTTTGGCGTAACAGCAAATACCATCATGTGGGCAAATGACATTACTAAGAGTACTGGCATTCAACCTGGTGACACGCTTGTTATTCTCCCTATTGCAGGTGTTCGTCATATTGTTAAAAGTGGTGACACGATTAATTCTATTGCAAGCAAATACGAAGGTAATGTTGAGGAGATTCTTTCATACAATCAACTTGCTACCGCTAATGAAATATCAGTAGGTGATACCCTTATCATTCCTGGAGGCGCGATGCACTCTGCTACTGCAAAAAGTACAAGTGGTAATGCTAAGCCGACGAAAGTCACTGGTGGTGTTGCTGGTGTTGGGTTTTCACACCCTGCGCCTGGTTCTGTTAAGACCCAAGGTATCCATGGATATAATGCAGTTGATCTTGCGGGTAGTATGGGTTCAGTCATTCGGGCAGCAGCGGGCGGGGAAGTAATCGTAGCCAAAAACGGTGGCTGGAATGGTGGATATGGATCGTATATTGTAATCCGCCACAAGAACGGCACTCAGACACTCTACGCCCACCTTTCAAGTCTCAATGTCGGTGTTGGCTCATATGTAGAACAGGGACAGATTATCGGTGGTATGGGTAACACAGGAAAATCTACTGGTACCCATCTCCACTTTGAAGTTCGCGGAGGAAAAAATCCATTCTAAAGAAAAAACTGAGTATACACTCAGTTTTTTTCTGGAAAAATTAAAGTTAGATTTAAATATTACAATGGTACTCGGTATTGGAGTGCTTCAAGGATGTGTGTGGTTTCTATAACCTCTTTACTATCAAGGTCGGCGATCGTGCGAGCGACTTTAATAAGACGATGGTAGCCTCGAGGTGAAAGATTTAGTTTAGCGCTAGAGAGTTTTAGAAGGTTGCGTACTTCAGATGAGAGTACAACAGTCTCTTCAATGTCTTTCCCTGAGAGATTCGCATTTGTGCTGGCAGTAATTCCACTGTTCACTTTTCGCTCGGACATTTTTTGGCGAGCAGCCAAAATAGCTTTACGCGCCCGAGCGGTCTCATCGACTTTAGTTTTTAAGGCAGTGAGTGTTTCATAGTCAATGTGGGGCACTTCGAGCCAAAGATCAATACGGTCAAGAATTGGCCCCGACACCTTGCTTTTATAGGTCTCTTGCATCGCTCGGGCTAAATCAGTGGTGCCATCCTCGCTCCCCCTATACGGATTGAGCGCTGCGACCAAAATAAAATCAGCTGGAAATTCAGCACTTCCATTGACGCGAGAAATAGTAATGATACGGTCCTCGAGTGGCTGACGTAGCGCATCAAGCGAACGTCGTTCAAATTCTGGAAATTCATCCATAAAAAGTACACCATGATGAGCGAGAGTGATTTCACCCGGCTTCGGGTTGCTTCCACCTCCTACGAGTGCAGTGTGAGAAGCGGTGTGATGTGGTGATCGAAATGGTGGTCGAGTGCTAATTTCCTCAATCCCATTTGTAATGGAATGGATAGCCGTGACCGCAAGTGCTTCCGTGCGGGAAAGTGGAGGGAGTAGTCCGCGGAGTGCTCGAGCGAGCATCGTCTTCCCTGTTCCTGGTGGTCCAACAAACATCACGTTGTGTCGACCTGCAGCTGCTATCATAAGCCCACGTTTCGCAGTCTCCTGCCCTTTAATATCTTCAAGATTTACCGAGCTTTCAAACCACTCACTTGAAATTTGAGTTGTTGGTTCGGTTATCAACTTTTGCGTTTCATTAGAAGGATTAATGTGGTCAATTACTGACCGCAGTGTATCAGCGGGTAAAACGGTAATACCCTCAACGAGTGCAGCCTCAAGAGCATTATCCCTTGGAACAATAATTTCGGTAAAACCAGCTTCCTTTGCAGCGAGTGCACAGCTCAGTGCACCACGAACCTTACGTATGGTTCCATTAAGACCCAGCTCCCCAATAAGTATTCGAGGCACTTCGTCGGTAACAATTTCTTCAGCAGCAATAAGGTATGCAATGGCGATTGGTAAGTCAAAAAGAGGCCCCTCTTTCTTGAGATCGGCTGGAGAGAGCGAAATGATAATTTTTTGGTTTTTGGTCTTTGGTGAAGCAAAGCCAGAGTGTTTAATGGCGCTACTTACGCGATCCTTAGATTCATCAATTGCTTTACCTGCAAGCCCAACAATTGAAAATGCGTGAAGTCCTCTTGAAATATCAGCTTCGACAGACACTACCGTACCGTCAAGAACGTGCGGTTGTACCGTTGCTACACAAGCAATTGACATAGTGCCTATAAAGTCAGTGTTCGCTCGTCGTTCAAGTGAGCTTTACAGGTGCGGGCAGTTGGAATTGCCCTAAGTCGATCTTCCTCAATATGGTTCTGACAAATTTCACAGAGTCCAAAGATGCCAGCTTCAATTTTTGCTAAAGCACGTTTGGTGTTTTGATAAAGTGTCTCGAGTTGGGTCACTGTCGCTTGTCGCTCTTGCCACTCCTCCACTCCATCAGCTTCGGAGTTACTGTCAGCCTCGCTCTGTTCAGTAGCGTCTGGTATGGCAGTCCAGTCTCCCGTCGTCTTCTCAAGGGTGGCAATAGTTTCAAGTTCGCTTATAAGCCGTACCAATTCAACTTCCAGCAGTTCTTTATATTCGGAGTTACTCATAAGCAGAGTATACCGCAGATGATTATTGGCTGCCTAGTATTGTGGTGAAGAATACTGGACTGTTAGTAATGACGACGGTGTTTTCATCAATAAAACCATACACAAGACGTTGCTCGGCGGTATTAGTGGTATATACACGGACATCAGTAGTTCCAAATGTGAGGTCACTAAATCCTCCAGAAAGATCAGCGGTGTTGATAGCAAGGATATTCGAGAGGTCATTCAGAAGTGTTTTTTCCCAAGACAGTAACGAACCAAAAGCAGTAACGCTGTCGGTGGCGGTAAAGATAAGACCACGTTCTTGTCCTCGTACCACAACTCGTACATTAGAAATAGTACGGTTTAGATTTGGGAGCGAGTCAAAACCAAGTAGTGGGAGAAGGACGTCTTTACTAATTGGTTGACCCTCCGTGTTAACAAATCGTAATTCGGTTGCTGAACCAACATTACTCGCTTCTTGGATTGCAGACAGGATAGCTTGTGATGAAAGTGTGTCGACGGTCACGTCGGTCGCTGTGGTTGTTTCTGCAATCGGTACTGGCGGTTCGATAGAAATTTTTGCTTCGTCAGGGATAATGAATGCGAAAAATGCACGTATAAGTACAATGAAAATAATGAGACCAGCAATTGCTCCAATGATACCAATTGAAAGAAGGTTGGTGTTGATGCGTGTAATGTCACCAAGGCTACGAATTTTGTAGTGCTCTTCTGGGGTGGTGAGTTCGTACGTATCTGTTACTGGTTCAGGGGTTGGTGTTTCCTCCACTTCAATTTCTTGAACTTCTTCTACAATTGGTTCAGTTATCTCTCTGAGAACTTCCGGCACAATTTCGGCCACAATAGTTGGTTCAACAATAGCGGGTGCTGGCGTCGCCGCTTGGACTGGAAGTGGCTCTGGCTCTGGTGTCGGCGGTGAAACTGGAGCTGGAGGAGGTGTTGAGATTTGTGGTTCAACAACGGTTACTATTGGTGTTGGAGAGGATTGCTTCTTAAATGATACGGTTACATTACTCGTGACAGGTTTTGGTGTACTTGTCTCAAGTAACGTATACCCCACTTCGGTATTTGGTGACCAGCTAATATCAACATCGCCACTTATTTCGGCAGTTACCTTTCGTCGCCTAATTTCTTCTTTGAGAGTCTCGTTATCAGCGGTGAAAATTGAGCCAGTTTTTGAAGTTGCTTTTTGAATGACACCACGCCTTCGTTCGGTATCGGTAATAACGTATTTGGGTGCAGCTTTCTTTTTGAGAGATTTTTGAGTTTTCTTAATCCAATCATCTATTGATTTAACGATAGAGGGAATAAGTTTAAATCCACCTGCCTTGCTGTCTGTAATAATGGTTCCACCGCCTACGTTTTTTGTTGTTTTAAGGTCATGTTTCTTAGCTCGAACACGAATGGTTCGCTTGGGCGCTGGTGTTGTAGGTTTTACAGATTTACTAACCGTGCTATCTGGTTCTTTAAGTATTGTCGGAGAAACGGATTTTTTTT
>JAGOON010000033.1 GCA_017992505.1 Minisyncoccota bacterium
GTGTCTGCCGCAGCTAACAACCCAATCATTATAAGAATTGGTACCAACGCAACTGGCGGTACGAACCGGATCACAAACCCAACTGCTGGTTCATACGAGTTGTACATTACCGCGGGGACTGTAGATACTGGTCGCACACGTGTCGCAATTATAGACAACGTTCTTGTAGAGGCGATTGTAAATACATCATTTACTTTCACAATCACAGGAGTTGCGACATCTACTGTCGTCAATAGTGAAACCACTACTGGCTCAACCACACCGACAAGTATCGACTACGGTACACTTTCAGCAGGAAGTGCAGAGGTATTGGCTCAAAGACTAAATGTTACAACGAACGCAAATAACGGCTTCGTGGTTACTGTAGAGTCAGATAGTGGATTCCAATCTGCTAACGGTGCTGACATTGATATCTTCGATGACGGTGTAGACACTGCTAACCCAGCTGTATGGAATGCTCCAAGTACTGTGGTTTCTCAAGAGAACACATGGGGTCACTGGGGTGTAACATCCTCTGATAGTGACCTAAATTCACTCGGCGGATTCTACACAGGGGAGTTTGATGCAAATGAATTTATTGCAGTATCATCAACATCACCACGCCAAGTGTTTCATCACGATGGACCATCAAATGGTATTCAGAACAATACAGGTTCAACAACAGTTGCATACAAGGTTGCAATCAGTGCACTCCAGGAAGCGGCTGATGACTACAATACGACCCTTACCTACATTGCTACTCCTACCTTCTAATCAAAGGCAATCGTAGTTCCTACAAAACAAAACTCCCGCAAGGGAGTTTTGTTTTTTCTGTATACAACTCTGATAAATAAAGCAGAGGTAGTGATATTATGTGTGGGTTAGTATAAATCTTTTGATTACCTTTATTTCTATGGAACTGTCGTCTACGAGTTTTTGCAAGCGAATGCTCGCCTCTATTTTGCTTGTAATTACTATTTTTTCGACGTTTGCTTTTGGGAGTGAGACTGCTTCAGCTCAGGCTCAGGCAGGACTCAGTATTTCCCCGGCTATCATTGAGCCAGATGAACCTGTTGTTCCTGGTCAAACATATGAATACGACATCACTGTTAAAAATCTCAATGAAGCTGAACAGCTGTACTATCTCTCGACTAAAGACATAATCGATGTGCGGGACGGAGGCACCCCAGTGTTTGATGATGCAAGTCAAGAAAAAACTGGTCTTGAGTTGGCAAATTGGATAACCCTTCCTGCGAGCGAGATTAGACTTGCTCCTGGGGTGAGTGAGAGGATTAGATTTAAAATAGCTGTCCCACAAGATGCAACTCCGTGTAGTCACTTTGGAAGTGTCTTTATTTCGGCGACACCGCCAGAAATGAAGTCAGTGGGGGCTGCGGTTGGATACGACGTAGCTAACATCATTAGTCTCCGTGTTGCGGGTGAATGTAATGATGCTGCAAATATTCGTCAGTTTTCTACTAAGCGCTTCTTTAATGGATCAAAAAATATTGACTTTAATGTACGTATTGAAAACACGGGAAATATGCTGGTCAAGCCAACTGGTCCAGTAGAAATTTTTAACATGCTTGGTAAAAAGGTGGAAACCTTTACTTTTAACGAATCACAAGCCGCTGTATTTCCACTGAAAGTTCGCGAGTATAATTTCACCTGGACAGGTGAAGGGACGGGCTTTGGTCGTTATGAAGCTATCTTAAGTCCAGTATACGGAGAAAGCGGTGCAAAGAAGACAATGTCTAGCACGGTGTCATTCTGGATTCTCCCGCTTAATATTATTCTTCCGGCGCTTGGCGGATTAGCATTCCTGCTTCTCATTACTTTCTTCTTTGTCCGTATTTATATCAATCGTACTTTGGCGCACCTTTCGCAAGGACATACTCGCATTGTCAGGAGACGAAAAAGTAAGCGTGTTTCATCTACACTACTTCTCGTTGTCGTTATGTTGGTTGTGAGCGCAGTCTTTATGGTGATTCTTCTCGCACTCTTTGCCTAGTGATATAATATAAAGACGACTTATGGTTGATATAAAACATTCAACGTATCACCGAGTGCTTCGTGTTTCGGCACTTACTTGTGCGTTCGTGCTTTTGTTTGAAAGCGGACTCGTACACAGTTCAACCGCCCTCCTCTCTCAGAACACACATCAGTACCTCGCTAATGCGGTCGGCGTTGGTGCCTCTATAGAACCAACAGAACTCAATATGGTCACCGCAGAACTTACGGCGGCAAAAATGGAGCTTCAACGCGAACGAGAGATTAATGTTGGTTTGGCGCAAGGTCAGGGGGGTAATCAGGCAATCTACATTCTCTCTGGAATCCTCTTTATACTACTTGTTCTTATTGTGCTCAACTACGCACTTGATTATCTACGATATCGTGATCAGAAGTTGCTCCGTTTAAAGGAAGCTGTGTAATGCTCGAAAATTAGGCTGGTCGACACGGTACAATACATATATATATGAGTATCGTCGCCAAGTTGTGGCTGATGTTTCTTATTGTCACCTCTGTTGGTGTGGCATTCTTTTTACTATGTCCAGACAACTCGGAAGCGCGCAATATAATGAGTTATAGGGACACCATTTCTGACTCAGCACCAAATGCTCCTTCTAATCACACCTTTAGATTTACACTTGATACCAATGTCTCTGCAGGAGGACGTCTTGAGATTACTCCGCCAGCTGGATTTGAGATATTGGCAACATCGACTTTTGGTGTCCGTAATGTAGAGGTGCTCGTAAATGGAACACCACGAAGTGCTACCACTACAGCAGCGCCCGGGTATGATCAGGTGGATATCACGGCAGGTTCGCCTGGGTTTATTCGCTACACACTGGCACCAGATGGCAACCTGTCTGCAGGTGACGAAATAGTGATTCGAGTTGGGAATCATACTTCAAATGCCCTCCAGTTTTCGCAAACCTTCGGTACCACCACTGGCACCTCCACAGGTACGACCACCACTCAAAGTGACATTGAACCGATTGTAAACGGTCCGACACTTGGTACTCAAGAAATAAAATTTGAAATCTGGGACGGTGGACTGGTAGCGAATGCGGGTTTTCTTATTCACATTAATGACCGAGTGATAATACCAGGATTAGACACACGAGAAGCGGTTCCTCCATTTCGTTTCAACCCAGCTCCGACAAGTACTGTGGGGGGTACGACACTCAGCGTGGAGATTTCTCTTGAGACAGATGAGTTTGCGGTTTGTAAATTTGATACCGTGCCAGGTACTGCATATAGTTCAATGCCAATTACTTTTTCGAACACTGGGCTTGTTTATCATTCACATGTTGTCTCTGTAACACCAGACAGCGTCCAACGTTTTTATGTACGCTGTATCGACGATGAAGGAAACTTCAATATCGACGACTTTCTCATTGAATTTACCGTAAATCCTGTACCAACGGGTGATATTGGTGGCGATGGCGATACTGATGGGGATGGAACAGGAACGGGAGATGGAGACGAAGGAGGTGAGACTGGGAATACTGGAGGGGGTAACAATGGGAATAATGGAGGTGGAAGTGGAGGAGGTGGAGGAGGTGGAGGTGGTGGGGGAGGAAAAGGTGATAATGATGATGACACTGCAGGCGGAGGGTTTGAATCAGATGACGAACCATATCAAAGTGGCGATGCTCGTGTCATTATCTCGGGATACGCTTTTCCAAATAGTGCTATTACCTTCTTGGTAGACGGAAAAATAGCCAAAACTGTACGAAGTGGTGGAAGCGGTTCGTACTCAGTAACGCTTGATGCTATTGCTAAGGGTGCGTATACGTTTGGAGTGTACGGTGAGGATACAAACAAGGTGAAGTCGTCAACGTTTAGTACCTCATTCACTGTTACTGGTGGACGTACATCTGAGCTTAGTAATATTAACGTTGTGCCGTCTATCAAGGTAACCCCTGATCCTGTTAATCCAGGAGAAACATTAACAGTGTCTGGATACGGACTTCCAAACTCAACTATCACTATCCAAAACGGAAAACAAAAATCCACAATAGTGAGTGATACCACCACAACTGCAGACGGTTCTGGTAAGTGGACGACAACGCTCAATACATCTAATTTTTCAAAGGGAACATACCAGATAAAAGCAAAATCGGAACAAACTAATGGAAATAAAACTAACTATTCTGCATATACATATTATGGTGTGGGTGAGAAGGCAAGCGGTAACTTAAACGCCGATTTAAATCGTGATGGAAAAATAAATCTTACTGACTTCTCAATTCTCCTTTTCTGGTGGAATAGTAATGGTGGTGATTCTGATCCATCGGCCGATATTAATAGTGATGGAAAGGTAACGCTTACTGACTTCTCAATTCTCCTCTTTAATTGGACAGGGTAGTTAAAAATACATCGAGGTAATTTGTGCAGCTCGCTACAGTTGGATTCTCCCCTAGGAAGGAGTCGAATCCAACTAAGCGCCTGCATTAATTCGAAATAGTCGCCCCGCTCGTTTTCTCATTTACGTGTGGGTAACCTCGCACGTGATTTTGTATTCACTTAGTATAATAAACACGTATGTCCTTTTTGCAGAGGTTAAAAGGCCGTGGGGTAAGAGCCGGTGATGCCGGTCTTCAATCTGATGCCGAGGAAACCGCAGCTGATAAAGTTGCGCAACTTCATGTCGACGTATACCAAAGCGAGCAGATGATTGTTGTCTATGCACAGTCTGCTGGTGCCGATATGAATGATGTCCATGTATCGATTGAGGGAGATGCAGACATTGTTCTGATTGAGGGTAAGCGCACTCGCCCTGAGTACATAGTGTTTCCAAAGAAAAAAGTAAGAGGTGCGTTTGTGGCGGAAGAATGTGTGTGGGGTGATTTTTATCGTCGTATTATTCTTCCTGAAAGTGTAAACATTGAAAAGGCAGAGGCAAAAATTAAAAATGGTGTTTTAATTTTAAGTCTACCGTTGTTGAAACCAAACGAAAAAGAAAAAGTCCGTTTGAAGGTCATGGGTACACGAACTGTCGGAAAATAGACGTAATCATTTTTACATATGTATAAGTACCTTCAAAAACATATTGCACCCTCCATTATCGCTATACTTGCTGTTGGTATTTTTACGTTGCCAGTATTTTTTGCACAGGCAGCGGATCTTGCACTCACACCAAGTACTGGTTCATACAGTGTTGGACAAACATTTTCAATGACGGTTCGAGCTGTGCCGGCCAGTGGTGAAAATGTTAACGCCGTGGAGTCAGTAGTAAAATTTGACCCAAGCGTACTTTCTGTTGTTAGTATTACAAAATCAGCGACGACTTGGCTTTGGACTACAGACCCCACTTTTTCAAATTCTGCTGGAACAATTACTTTTGGTGGTGGTGCAACTACACCTTTTACAGCATCGACAAATGTCATTGCGGTCACTTTTAGAACTGTGAAGGAGGGTAGTGGCGCGGTGAGTTTTCAAAATGCATCTGTATTGGTAGCTGATGGGCGGGGTACTGATGTGTATAAAAGTGGAGGAACGGCGAGCTACACAGTCACTGCTGGCACCACTCCAACCCCAACCCCGACTCCTACACCAACTCCTGAAACAGAGGAAGAAGATGATAATGGTGCAATTATTTTCGGGGATCCACCGCGTCCACCAGAGGTTGGTTCTCCGACATTCCTCGATCCAAATCTTTGGTACAAAGAGACTGAGGGGGTGTTTAGTTGGACATTACCGTTTGATGTTACGTCGGTTGCTGTTGAGATTACAGACGACCCAGAAAATAAGCCCCAGGAAAATAAAGACGCGATTCTTGACCCACCTGAGGAAGAGTTTCTTATTTCCAAGGATAGGATTAAGGATGGTATCCAATACATCAGTGTAAACTTTGAAAACCAAGTAGGTTGGGGAGCACCAACTAATCGTAAACTTCAAATCGACACCACTCCACCAGAAGCTTTTGTGGTGAATGTGCGTGCGGGTAATTCACCTGATTCATTCCCCCTTCTCAACTTTGAGGCAAATGATCTTACCTCGGGAATTGAGTATTATGAAATGACCATCGCTGATCAGGAGCCACTACGCATTACTCCTGATGAAGCGCGTCTTGGCTACCTACTTAAAGAACTTGAAGATGGAACATATACTGTAAGGGTTGTAGCTTTCGATAAAGCCGGTAATAGTCGAGAGAGTAGTGCGGCGGTTCTCATTACAGCGGGTTGGGTAAAGCCTGCTGAAAATATTGACGAAAGTTCATTTTGGGATTTCTTCACAGCAGTAAATCTTTTCATCATTTTCCTCCTTGTGCTTATTGCACTCATGGGAATCTATTACTGGCATGAGCACAAGCGGTACCGCGAAAGAGAAGAAAAGTTGCGACGAGAGACGAAAGAAATACAAGACCAAATGGAGAAGATTTTCTCAGCCCTTCGTGACGAAATTTACGATCAAATCATCTCTATTTCAAAACGAAAGCGTTTGTCACCAAAGGAGAAGGAAGCTATTGAGGGACTAACGCAAGCACTCGAGGTGTCAGAGACCTTGATTGAAAAAGAAATCAATGATGTAAAAGCAATTTTGAAGTAAATCTGCTATCATATCCACAAATAAATTTGTATACCGCGCGTTCCCAAAGGAACGCGCGGTATACTTATAATTAACCCCTTTTCTAATTGGAGTGGGGGTGCTTGGAACTAGTGAATAAAAAAACCGTTCACAACTCAAGAGAAGTCAGTCAAATAAAGGTAATTAGAGCGATAAAATCAGTTTCGTGGGCTTTTGTTAGTTCCAGAATATTTCAAGTTATTCTTTTTTGTTTGCTGATTTCAAGCCCACTCTACTTTGATGTACTACCAGCACAATCAAGTGACCCGAGGGAATTAACTTTTGGTGAGCAACAAACAACAAATATCTTTCCAACCTCGGCACATACTGATGACTGGGGTGATGTCGAAAACGTACTTACACAGGACCTCTCTGATCATGCGCTGTATCAAGATTTTTCTGAGGAAAACTCAGCGAGTATCTCGGAACACTCTCAAGAAATCGACAGAGGAGAATCATTCTTAGATACTGCTAGTTCAACAGATGTATCACAGGAACCTGTTACGGAAGTACAGTCATCGACTGAAGCTGTAGAAACTATAGAAGCAACAGAACCATCATCTGAAATGGAGGAGTCCGCGTCTGAATTGCCTGTTTCGTTGTTTTATGAACCACCTTTCCTTGAGGCACGAACATTTGAAGAGGCAACTAAACTGTATCCACTTGCTCACCTCGTAATGACGTCTTCAACTGAAGATATGGCACATGACCATGAGGTAATAGAGGAAAGTGTAGAAACTGATACTGTGAGTATTGATGATCAAACAGTGGTTACTGAGCCTGTTGTCGATAATGATCAGACAGTCACTTTTGCCGAGCTTAGTGCACAAGACACTGAGGAAGTACATCAGCTTACCCTTGAAAACTTTAGTGTGGGTTCACTCGAGCCTGGCCACTTTGTAGACGCTATGCAGTTGCGGCTTTCATTTGCCGCTAACCCAGTAGGGGAATCAAGTCCTGCTCCCTACGTCGATGTTTTCTTTGGAGACGATGGAGCAATGAGGCAAGTCGGATACATCTTGCTCGATGAAGAGGCTTCAAACGCAATCAATGGCGGATACTATCTCTTTGCTCTACCCGCATTCATGCTGGTTGATGAGCTTGATGAAGCGAAAGTAGTAATTCGCTACCACGGCACAAAAGCGCAGGTAGAGGATGTGTTTGTTGACGCTGCGTGGTTGGAAATGACGACAAGAATTATTACTGCGGAGGATTTGGAAGAGCGCGGTACTGCTGAGCAGTTAACACACCTTGATGCGCCAGATATAAGCGTACTTCTAAGTGATCAACTTAACTTTGATGTCACAGATGAGCCACTTTTTAACTTACGCTACGAAACACAGCAAAACTTCCTCGTCCGTGGGTTCCTCAAACTTATTGGAAAAGGTTCCTTTGG
>JAGOON010000034.1 GCA_017992505.1 Minisyncoccota bacterium
AGTCACGCAGGTTTTTGGCGGTGCCGCCAGCTTTTTTAGTTGCCATACGATTACTGTATAATTAGTTAGTGCCGACGAGTATACGATATATGTGGGAAAAATTCAAGTCCTGCCTAGCAAATGACGCTGTATTTTACGGCATTTTATTGATTGGGGTCGGGATAGCTTCTTTTGGTCTAGGGAGACAGTCGGTTTTGGAGGGGGATATTGTTAAAAATGCTCTAAATCAGGCCGATTTGGTGGAAGTGGATTCGATGCCCCTGGTGCCACCCCCAACTCCAACCATCCCCACTTCTGCACCTGTGACATTGACCGAAACAGTAGAAGAGGGAGTGGTCGCTTCTAAATCTGGCACTAAGTATCATCTGCCAACCTGCTCGGGAGCAAAAAGCATCAAACCAGAAAACCTCATCTCATTTGCCTCAGTGGCCGCCGCTGAAGCGGCGGGGTATACCCCCGCTGCCAACTGTAAAGGGTTACAATAGATCAACATATTAATAAATTTCTACTTTTTCCTACCTTATCTTCAGAATATTATCTCAGTATATGTTGTAAAAATAGTGAATTTGTGCTTATTTTAATTAAATTTGTTATTTTTAGAGGAGATGAGCAGTGGTTACAGAAGTTATTAAGACTGAAAATAAAAAGGGTTGTAATACGATTCGGCTAATTCATCATGGTGACAGAATTCAATGCATTCATCACGAGGCGCTAAATGTATGGTTTTCTTACCAAGCCTGGCGATTTTTTTCAGGTAATTACGAAGGACTTATACAGCTGAAAGATAAGGTCTGGTCAAATGACTCAAGTTTTCATTCGGGAGTAAAAGTGGCTATACAAAGTGAGTATAACTCTGTAGAAATGCAAATTTGGCCAGGGCAATATATGAGTGAATGGCGTATTGCGTTTGCGGAAGGGGAGGGTGAGCAAAGGGTTGTCATGAACCTCACACTTTACTCACCGTCAGGAAAGGGCTCTGTTGACTACACTGACGAGATTCGCGAAATGCTGAATGCAATTGAGTGACATTTATTCGAGGTTCTAACAGTGTTAGAACCTCTTTTGTTATTTTCAATACTAATTGAATTTTGTGTCGTGATAGACTAAATGCATGTTAATTCTCGATATTGAAGCCTCGGGCACCGATTATGAAAAGCACTCGATTGTTTCCATCGGTGCGCTCGACCTACAGAATCCAGGCAACCGCTTCTATGGTGAGTGTCGTATTTGGGATGGTGCACATGTCATGGAAGATGCACTTAAAGTAAATGGCTTCACTGAGGCGCAAATATCCGACCCGACTAAGGAATCAGAGTCCGAACTCATCACGCGCTTCATGGCGTGGTCGGAAAAACTATCTGACCGAACCATTGGTGGACAAAACCCATCATTTGATAGAGATATGACTAAAGCAGCGGCAGAACGAGCGGGGATTAACTGGAATTTTGCGTACCGCACTATCGACACACACAGTCTCGCGTGGATGCATATGATTAAAAGAGGACTGACTCCACCACTCGACGAAGTCCACAAGCGAAGTGCCCTTAACCTCGACGCGGTTCTTGTTTACTGCGGTATTCCAGACGAACCAGATCCACATAATGCCCTCACGGGCGCACTGTGCCATGCTGAAGTCATCTCGCGTTTGCTTTACGGAAAAAAACTCTTACCTGAGTTCACACAGTTTGAAATTCCGTGGGAGGGATAATGCTACAATGATGGCATGTTTCCAAAAAAGAACTCCGCAAAAAAGGTTTCTATCAAGTCAGTCTCACCGTACACCTGTCGGTTAGAGTCGGAATTACTCAATCCAAAAGGCCAAGATGGCGACGCAGTACAGTCATGGCGCGTCTTCCGCATTATGTCGGAATTTGTACAGGGTTTTGAGCTTTTGCGTGATACGGGTCTTGCTGCTACCTTCTGGGGAAGTGCACGTCTTAAGCCAGACAGTCCATACTACAAAGCAGCCGAAGAGCTCGCGGCCAAGCTTGCTAAGAAGGGCTTCGCTATCGTTTCAGGCGGCGGCCCAGGCATTATGGAAGCTTCAAATGTTGGTGCGTTTAAGGTGGGGGGTAAGTCGATTGGTCTTAATATCGAGCTTCCATATGAACAAAAGCTTAATCCATACACGACCCACTCACTCAATTTCGACTTCTTTTTTTCACGAAAAGTAATGCTTACCTTTGCTTCGGAAGTCTATGTCTACTTCCCAGGAGGTTTTGGTACGATGGACGAACTCTTTGAGATCATGACGCTTGTACAGACGGGAAAGATTGAAAAGCTCCCAATCCTTCTTTATGGAAAAGATTTCTGGGACCCGCTCATACGTTTCTTTGAACAAGACATGCTTAAAAAATTCGGCACCATTAGTGGTGACGATCTTGCCATCTATCAAGTTGTTGACGATGTTGATGAGGCCTACAAATACATCCTCAAGCATGTCAACGTTAACGGAAAAGTTTCAAATATATAATCTATGCGTCTTTCTTTCTACGATAGTTCAGCCGTCACCGCAGCCACACTGCAAAGAGAAACCAAAAAACTTATTTCATATCGCAGCGACATTGAAGGTCTCATTGCTAAGAGAAATGACAAGAAACCAGAGTATTCACTCGTGCATGCAGCGAGTCCTGAGCTTCATGATACTCTCGCTACACTAACCAAAAAATTCTCCAAGATTAAGCATCTTGTACTTGTTGGTATCGGCGGTTCGAGCCTTGGTGTGGAAGCAGTGCATAGTGTACTAGATACGGGAGCTGTAAAGCTCACTGTCCTTGATACTATCTCGGCGCACGACATTGACCTTATATCTGCTGAGCTTGCTTCGGTTAGGAAAATCGAACAGGTGGCTGTCTGTATCATTAGTAAGTCTGGTAGTACTCCCGAAACGCTTGTGAATGCCAGTATTATTTTGGAGGCGCTCAAAAAGCAGTGGGGAAGCACCATCTATACCCAGACCATCTTTATTGGTGATGCTGGAACAGATTTTATGAAGTTTGGCAAAAAAGTCGGGGTTACCACTGTCACAATGCCAAAAATTGTCGGAGGTCGTTATTCGGTCGCGACCGAAGTAGGATTGATTCCATTGGCACTTCTAAAACATGATGTTGACGCGTTTATCGAAGGTGTTCTCGACGCGAATAATGCTGAATTTGAACAAGTAACCGCTGAATCAGCTGCTCGTCTTTCGCTCTACATTCAGAAAAACTTTCACCACTACAACTTTTTTGCTTTTGAAAAGCGCTTGCAGACACTCGGTGCTTGGTACCGCCAACTCTTTGCAGAAAGTATTGGTAAAGCTACCGATAGAGTAGGGAAGCCGTTTAAGAAAGGATTGCTCCCAAGTATTTCAACTCCGGTCGAGCTCCATTCAATCGGTCAGCTCTATCTTAGTGGCTTTGATGGTGTATACACCGACTTTGTGACATTTGATGACGAAAATACTGACCACAACATTCCTAAACAAGGTCTCGCCAAATCATACGGTCGCTTCTCGGCACAAGAAGTCACTACCGCGCTTTACGGCGGTGTCATTGGTGCGTATAACGAAAAGCAACTTCCATATCGGGCCACTATCTTTGATGAGAATCTGGCGTATTCGCTCGGTCTCTTTATGTCGATGCGCATGCGAGAGACAATGTATCTCGCCGAACTCCTCAACGTAAGCGCTTTCGATCAGCCAAATGTTGAACTCTATAAGCAAAAAACTAAAGCCATTCTCGGCCTATGACATACATTCTTTTTGATATTGGTGGTACTAAAACACGAATCGCAACTTCCAATGATTTATTGACGCTAGAAAAGGTCACGAGTTTCAAGACCCCCGCTTCTTTTACTGAAGGAATAAAGAAAATTACTGAAACAATCGAAACCCTTGCTGAGGGTAAGAAAGTAGAGGCTGTTGCTGGTGGTATCCGTGGACTTCTTACTGAGGACAAGACTGGCATTCATAACGATCCAGTACTCACAAAGTGGGCAGGGAAGTCTCTTGTTGATGAACTTAAAAAGCTCTATAAGGTACCCGTTTTTTTGGAGAACGATGCAGCGATAGCTGGACTTGGAGAAGCTATATTTGGTGCGGGCAAGGGACTTGAGATTGTTGCATATCACACCGTAAGTACGGGAGTCGGGGGGGCAAAAATTGAGGACGGCAACATTGATCATGTAAGCAATGGTTTTGAGCCTGGTCATCAAATTCTGGATATCGATAGAACTATTCTTGGTGAAGAGATAGTTCCGACTCTAGAAAACTTGGTTTCTGGTACAGCGATTGAACAAAGGTTTGGAGTGAAGCCGTATGAGATACCGCAAAGCGATGTTCTCTGGAACGAGCTTGCTGAATATCTTGCGCAGGGCCTACGAAATACAATTCTATATTGGTCGCCAGACGTAGTAGTGCTTGGAGGTTCAATGATTATAGGTGATCCACGTATTGAAATTGATACAATCCGAAAGTATACCGTCGAAGCGCTGGATGGCTTTGTGCCAGCGCCACTTATTACCACAGCCAAATTGGGTGACGAAGCGGGGTTGTACGGCGGTATGGCACTGTTAAAAAAGCGACTCTAGCTCAATTCTTGATGTCTCTAAAATAGAATCAATTGATTTTTATCTTTAATAGTGTATAAAGGCAGTCGATTTCGTCATTTGATTCCCCAAAGAGGGAGGAGAGGAGCTGGTCTGTCGCGCGTTCGCTTGCGACAGACCAGTTTTGTATTCGGAACTTTTAAATGAAAAAAGGTTGAAAAAACCCATAAAAATAGGAAGAAATAGGTCAAATAATTGACGGTAAGTCCATTACGTGGTATAATAATAAAAATCCGGAAAGTATGATAGTATTTTGCGGTCATCGGAATCTCCACTCCGATGTTTGACAGTTAAGACCATTGGCTTATTTTATCGACTGTGATTCTAGCCTTGTTTACTGGCGCAGCCGTTTCGGCGACTGCAGTCCCAGAAACAGCCTACGGACACATTGCGACTACGGAGCAGGTAACCCCTGCTGAAGTAGCGGGCGCCAAACCACTTGTGGTGGCGCAGACCAAGCAGGAAACAGCGCAGTATGTAAATACTGGGTATGTAGCTGCTAAACAGGTACCGCTCTCGAACACAGAAGCCATCGTACGCGACTACTTCTCTGACATTCCTGTCATGGCAGAAATTGCTCGATGTGAATCTGGTTTCCGTCACACTCTCAGTGACGGCTCAGTCCTTTTGGGGCGAGTTGACTCCGCGGATACTGGAGTAATGCAAATCAACAAGCGTTACCACCAGACCACGGCACACGCAATGGATTTGAACCTAGACAATATTTACGACAACATGGCGTATGCCCGACATCTCTACGAGACGCAGGGGATCCGCCCGTGGAATTCTTCCGCAGGTTGTTGGAATAGAACGCTAGCTGCAAATATCTAAGACAAAAAACGCCACCCCAAGGGGTGGCGTTTTTCGTATTTGTTTGATTACTTTCCAGTCAGCTCGCCTGGATCGTCACCGAGTACATTAGTACCATGAGGACCAAAGGCCATAAGGTAGAGAAGGCCACCAACAATAGCGAGATTCTTAAGTGCTTGTGTCATTTGCATTGGGTCAGCAAAGTCGAGGTGGGCTAGTAAGGTAGCAATGAGAGTAAAGACAATAAGTGCTGCCGCCGCTTCGGTAGTACGCTTTCCAATCATAATAGCGCCACCAGCGACAAGTTTTAAAGCAATCACTACCCAAACAAGAAGACCGGCCACTGGAACCCCAAGTGAAGTAAAGTAGCCAGCTGTCGCGGTCGGCCCCCCTGGGCTAAGTAGGATGCTTAGTCCAGAAACAAAGAACAAAAGTCCCATTAATACTCGTCCGAACTTTGATCCTTTGGTGCGAACCAATTCAAGGTGTGATTCACTTATCATACGTTATTATTGTTTATATTCTTTATAAGATACTCTTAAATTATAGCAAGTACGCTATAATACGACCATGCAGTACTGGTTAGTAAAAAGTGAGCCCGATTGTTACTCAATTGAGGATTTAAAACGAGAAAAGGTTGGCTCTTGGACGGATGTGCGCAATTATCAAGCGCGTAATTTTTTGCGTGCTATGAGGAAAGGGGACTTGCTACTGTTTTACCATTCAAGTTGTGCTGTGCCTGCGATCGTGGGAATTGCTAAGGTGGTAAATGAAGCCTACCCAGATCCAACTCAGTTTGAGCCAAAGTATGACGGATATGATCCAAAATCAACAAAGGAAAATCCACGCTGGTCTACGGTAGATGTTTCACTTGTAGAAATATTTAAGGAACCCTTATCACTTGCTGAGTTAAAGGCAGATAGGCGCTTTGTTGGTATGGAGGTGACCAAGCAGGGAAGTCGCTTGTCGGTGCAGTCTGTTTCGGAAAAACACTTCAAGCAGGTGCTACAGCTCAAAAGCAAAAAGAAATTGTAAGTATGAACATCGGCTTCTTTGATTCAGGCTTGGGTGGACTTCTAATTTTAAAAGCGGTGGCAAAGGCGCTTTCACAGTATGATTACATCTATTATGCTGACACCGCCAATCTTCCATATGGCGATAAAACAGAAGGAGAGATATATGAACTTACGAAATTAGCTATTGAGGAGCTTTTCAGACGAGATTGTCTTTTGGTCGTTGTTGCATGTAATACTTCCTCGGCGGAAACACTCAGACGGATTCAAGATACATATCTAAAAGAGCATTATCCTGAGAGGAAAATACTAGGCGTCATTGTGCCAACTATTGAAGAGGTGGTAGAAGCGCAGTCAACAAGAGCTATCTTGCTCGCGACCAAGCGAACTGTCGAATCAGGAAAATACGCTCGAGAGTTAGAAAAAATTAATAAAGATATCGAACTTGTTTCTATAGCAACTTCGGAACTCGTGCCATTGATTGAACTACATGAGCTTGAGGCTGCAACTGAGTCAGCAATAAATACGATAGAGAGGGTTGCAAGGGAAGGGGATGTTGTGGTCTTGGGATGTACTCACTATGTCATGCTCAAGAATTCCCTTCGAGAGCACTTTAAACATTCCCTCACCATCGTCTCGCAGGATGAAGTGATTCCAAAAAAACTTGCCGACTATCTCTCCCATCACGAGGAGATTACTTCGAGGCTGAGTAATACAGGGAAGAGACAGATACACCTGACTCTACACCGGCCGGATTACGACCAGCTGACTGCCGAATTCCTCGGTGGAGTGTATCTCCCTGAAGAATAGGCTTATTGCTTTATATATTTACGATTGTCGCACAATATATCTTTTGCGACATTCCATATAATACATCCTTATTTATATAGAGCCTTATCTGGGCTCTATTCCTTCTTATATTTAAGGCGTATAAGGTTCTGTATGC
>JAGOON010000035.1 GCA_017992505.1 Minisyncoccota bacterium
GAAGCAAAGTACTTCCCTTCACCCTTTCCACCTGGAACAACTTTGGTCATCCAGTAGGCACCGAGTGCCATATCGAGAAGTTTTTCAGATACCACTGGTTCTGAAGAACCTGGCTTGAGGATGTTGTTATTGGCAGAGATGATGGTCTTTGCTTCGAGCTGTGCTTCATCAGAGAGTGGTACGTGTACCGCCATCTGGTCACCGTCAAAGTCAGCGTTGAACGCGCGACACACGAGTGGGTGCACCTGAATCGCGTTACCTTCAATCAGTACTGGACGGAATGCTTGAATACCCTGACGGTGCAGTGTTGGCGCACGGTTGAGGAGTACGTGCTTTGGACGAATGACGTTTTCGAGAATCGCCCATACTTCTGGTACACCGTCTTCAATGAGACGACCAGCGCCACGGATGTTGTATGCAAGTTCCTGCTTTAGGAGTTCTGCCACCACAAATGGTCGGAAGAGTTCGAGTGCCATGTGCTTTGGAAGACCACATTGGTCGAGTGCAAGCTCTGGACCGATAACAATCACAGAACGCCCAGAGTAGTCCACACGCTTACCAAGAAGGTTTTGACGGAAGTATCCCTGCTTACTCTTGAGGTAGTCAGAAAGTGACTTAAGTGGACGACGTTGTGCCTGACTCATCACCGAGTACGCGCCGCCGCCATGACGGATTGAGTTGTCGATGAGGGCATCAACCGCTTCTTGAAGAATACGCTTTTCGTTACGCAAGATAACATCTGGCGCCATAATATCGATAAGCTTCTTGAGACGGTTGTTTCGGTTGATTACGCGACGGTAGAGATCGTTGAGGTCTGACGACGCATGACGACCACCTTCAAGTGCTACCATCGGACGTATTGCCGGAGGTACTACTGGAAGACGAGTGAGGAAGAGCCATTCTGGACGAACGCCAGAGTTGAGCATGCCACGAATAAGCGAAAGTCGCTTGTCGAGCTTGGCTCGCTCCATCGCTCCTGCCTTGGTGTAATTTTCTTCAAGCTGTGCAGCTAACTTTGCAAGATCAATTGTCTTAAAAAGTTCGTAGATAGCCTCAGCACCAATCTTAGCTTCAAAGAGTGTTGAGTACTTGATTGAGAACTTATGGAATGACGCTTCATCAAGCACAACGCCCAACTTCACACTTTCGACTTCCTTCTTAATGTCATCCATGCGAGTCTTTAGAGCATCGCGAGCTTCTTCGTTCTGGAGTAGTTTAAGCTTGGTCTTGAATTCAGTATCGAGGTCAGAAAGAATTCGTGCGCGGTCAGCTTCGCTTACCTTGGTGACGATATACCCAGCAAAGTAGACGACCTTTTCAACTGATGAGGCGGTGATACCGAGAATCATAGCGATACGACTCGGTACGCCACGAAGGAACCAAATATGTGACACTGGCACACAAAGATCAATGTGACCCATACGTTCGCGACGCACGATGGCACGAGTGATTTCCACTCCACACTTTTCACAGACGATTCCCTTATATCGAATACCACGGTATTTTTTACAAGAACACTCGTAGTCTTCAACCGGACCGAAGATACGTTCGTCGAAAAGACCGTGCTTCTCTGGACGTTGGGTTCGGTAGTTGATGGTTTCTGGTTTAGTGATTTCACCGTGTGACCACTCAAGAATCGTTTCTGGTGAAGCGAGTCTGAGATTTACCCCAGAGTAGTTTGTTGGTGCTGGTGCTGGCTTTTTGAAGTCAGTTTTTTTGAATGTTGATTCAGTAGACATACAACAGAAGATTACGCGTTCTCATAATTACTTCGGGCTTGGGTTTCCTTGTCGAGCCTCACATCAAGTGCAAGTCCCTTAAGTTGGTTGAGGAGTACATTGAACGCAGCGGGTGTGTGTGGGTGAGAAATCTTCTCGCCACGCACGATCGCGTCAAAGGCTGCTGAGCGACCAACAATGTCGTCAGACTTGATAGTAAGCATTTCACGGAGGGTGTACGCAGCACCATACCCGAGGAGCGCCCACACTTCCATTTCTCCAAATCGCTGACCTCCAACCTGTGCCTTACCTCCAAGCGGCTGCTGGGTGATAAGTGAGTAGGGGCCAATCGAACGCATGTGAATCTTGTCTTCCACCATGTGGTGAAGTTTCAAGATGTACATGTATCCAATCGCAGTTTTCTGTGCAAATGGCTCGCCAGTGAGACCATCACGAAGCTGTACCTTTCCGTCAGCGGGAAGACCAGCTTCGACAAGTTCTTTCTTTACATCGTTTTCATCCGCGCCAGCAAATGGTGGCACGATAGCTTGATAGCCAAGTGTGTGCGCAGCCATACCGAGGTGGAGTTCAAGAATCTGACCAAGGTTCATACGTGACGGTACACCAAGTGGTGTGAGGAGGATATCAATCGGTTGACCATCTTCTGTGTATGGCATGTCTTCTTCAGGAAGAATACGTGAAATAACACCCTTGTTTCCGTGACGTCCAGCAAGCTTGTCTCCGACTGATACGTTACGTACTTGAGCGATAGTGATATGGATTCGCTTAATGACACCACTTTCGAGTTGATCACCGTTTTCGCGAGAGAAGATCTTCACACCAATAACACGTCCCCGCTTTCCAGCTTCAAGACGAAGTGAAGTATCCTTCACGTCCTTTGCCTTTTCACCGAAGATTGAGCGGAGGAGACGTTCTTCTGGAGTGAGTTGGGTTTCTCCCTTTGGAGTTACCTTACCGACGAGAATATCGCCTGGACGAACTTCAGCACCGATACGGATCACACCAGTTTCATCGAGGTTACGGAGCTTTACTTCAGATACGTTTGGAATGTCAGGAGTAGTCACTTCTGGGCCGAGCTTGGTATCACGAACCGACACTTCGAGTTCGTCGAGGTGAATGGTTGAGAACTTACTCTTCTTGATGAGACGTTCAGAGATAATAATCGCATCTTCGTAGTTAGCACCGTTCCATGACATGAACGCCACAAGTGCGTTTTGACCTACTGCAATCTGACCATTGTCAGTTGAAGAGGTGTCAGCAAGCAAGTCGCCACGCTTTACCTTTTGTCCAAGCGACACTGATGGGCGGTGGTAGAACGCTGAGAAGTCGTTGGTTCGTTGGAATGAAGTGAGTGGGTACTTCTTATCCTTTCCGTCCTTGTTCTTAACAACAATCTTCTTCGAATCCACTTCTGTTACTTCACCAGCTTCCTGTGCAAAAATCACACGACCTGTGTCACGAGCAGACATACCTTCTACACCAGTTGCTACAATCGGTGCTTCTTGGACAATACATGGAGTCGCTTGCTTCTGCATGTTTGAACCCATGAGCGTACGGTTGGCGTCGTCATGGTTGAGGAATGGAATCATCGAGGTCGCAACAGAAAATGGTTGGTTGGTTGCGATATCCATATATTCGATTTCATCCCGAGACACCACCCGTGGCTCTCCTTTCTTTCGAGCTTCAACAAATTCGGTCTTGATCTTTCCTTTATCGTCGATTTCAACGGCCGCATGAGCGATTGTGAAATGCTCTTCTTCGTGCGCATTAAAGTACACCACTTCGTCACTTACCTTTCCTTTTACTACCTTAATGTACGGGGTCTCGATGATACCAAAGCGATTAACGCGAGAGTACATTGAGAGACGAAGAATAAGACCAATGTTTGGACCTTCCGGAGTGTGGATAGGACAAAGTCGGCCATAGTGAGATGGGTGAACGTCACGCACTTCAAAACCAGCTCGTTCACGGGTAAGTCCACCTGGACCAAGTGCAGAAAGTGTACGGAGGTGTTCTACCTCGGCGAGAATATTTTGCTGTTGTGAGAATTGTGAGAGTTGGTTAGTGGTGTAGAACTCTTTAATTGCCGCTTGGAGTGGTCGCGGGTTAATGATCTGCATCGGGAGTGATGTTTCAGCTTCAATCGTAGACATACGGTCTTGAATGTTTCGCTTCATGCGAGTCATACCAACACGGACACGTTGTTGAAGCATTTCACCGAAGTAACGTACACGACGGAATCCGAGGTGGTCAATGTCGTCTGGAAGTGCCGACGCGTCGTGATTACTTTCGATGATATAGGTCAAGATGAGCTTGAGGTCATCAGTGGTAACTGTACGGATATCAGTTGCCTTCTTGTCGGTAGAAATACCGAAACGATTATTGAAGTGATGGCGACCGATTTCAGAAAGGTCGTATCGCTCTGGAGCGAAGATTGAGTTTACGAAGTCACGTGCATTGTCGACAGTAGCAAGATCACCGTCACGAAGACGCTTGTAGATTTCAATATATGAATCTTCAACAGTCTTGGCTGGGTCTTTAGCAATAGTAGCTTTCATGTACTCTTCGCCACGAGGAACATCCTTCACGAGCTTAATCATGTCAGCCTCTTTCACAACACCAAGTACCCGCAGGAGTGAGGAAATTGGGAACTTCTTCTTTCGGTCAATTTTTACATAAATGACACCGTCAGCTTCAGACTCGATTTCTACCCAGGCTCCACGAGCTGGAATAATCTTGGCACCAAAGAGCGTCTTACCTTTTGATTCTGACGCAGTAAAGAAAATACCGTATGAACGAGCAAGCTGAGGCACGATAACGCGCTCCACACCATTGATGATAAAGGTACCGTTGTCAGTCATCACAGGGATGTCCGCCATGAAGATTTCCTGTTCTTTATCAGAATCGAAGGTCTTGTTCTTAAGTACTACCGTCGCGCGAAGTGACGCTTCGTAGGTTCGCTTGTTTTCTTTTGCGAATTCGGGAGTGTACTTTGGTTCGCTGATTTCGTACTTCTTGAACTGAAGTTCAAATTTCTTTTCTGAGTAGTCAGAAATTGGTGAGAACTCCTTGAACACTTCCTTGAGTCCTTGATCGACGAACCACTTGAATGATTCGCGCTGCGGCTCAATGAGGTCTGGCAGTGGTACTCGCGGTCCTGCGCTCTTTTCAAAGCGACGTTGCGGCAAGTGGCCGACCGAAACTTCTTTGGTTTCCTTCATAACAATATGAATAATTATGTAAAGCCAAAACGACAAAAAGCGCGCAAAAGCGCTTCTTTATACATTTTGTTTTTACCCGATAAATAAAATCATCACTCCTGTGATATTACTTACGCGTATTATGGTAATCTCCCACTCACAACTCACCCGAGATCGCATTAATGCGTTTGTGCGGGGATTATACAGGATATCCACAGCTTTGCAATACCCTTATGAGGACATCCCTTGCATTTTCATGAAATCATTGTATATTTTTGGTGGCGAAACGTTCATACTAGCTGGAGACGTAGCATGATTCATAAAATTGTTCTTCCCACCAAAGATGGTTGGGAGGATTTTCGACAGAACCTTGGTTTTTACCAAGGAAATCTGCTCTGCTTTACCAAGGAAGCTCAATCTTACGACAAAGGACCTCCCTCACAAATCCACTTTATTGGAGCGGAGGGAGATGTCGTCATTTACATTCCCAGCTTCCTTGGACTTGACATGGTTCTAGCACAAGCCCCCGAGGTAATTTTTTTAGTAGACCTCTCTGATGACGTTAAACAGAATCTGAAGGAAAACTGGAATAACCCAGAAATCCTGAAGGCAGTCATCCTGGAGGAATACGGGCTCACCTGAATTCACAAACCTTGTAACGGCGCCACTCACGTGGCGCCGTTTATTCTATTCACTGAACGTACTTTTTCTATTTTTATACCTTCTTCGCCCTATAAATTTGACAAAAGTCAATAAATGACTTATTATTTGGAAAGATTTTGCACCTGGAGGTAAATATGGGATTCAATCCAAAGAGATTCGCCACAGATTTCTTCAATTTATCGAGTATTCTGTTTAGAGGATGCTTCCAAGCTGACAGCAGCAACCGAAGGTTTCTGAGAAAATTCAGAGATGCTATGGAGTCACGGGGAACCAATAATCAGCCGAGTGCGCTGATTATGCCTTTCTTTCTGGTTTCATTACTGCTGGCAGGCATCATTCGAATTGTCGTTGTCTTCAGCTTTTGGGTATATTGCGTGCTTCTGCAGTCAATCATACTGATGTACATTCACTTAGTACCAGACCGCACTCAGTCGACATAAACAAACACCCTAACTACAAAGGCGCCACACTAAACTGGCGTCTTTTTTCTTGACACACCACGACTTCAATCGTAGTCTCTTTGATGGAAAAACAGAACAGGAGATGACAATGTATTTCGATACTGAAAAGTGTAAGTATATCTCTAGCCTTTGGATTGGTGGCATCATCGAACCATGGCTCGGCGGAATCATTTTCGCCCTACAAGGAAACTACCATGACGAGCCCGAGAAGATATTCACTTTACTCAACAATGTCTGGGGTTGGCGTATCGAATCACTTTTCGATCTTATCGCCAAGCCCATCATTCTCCTAGTGGTCTTGATGATAAGCCTCAGTGCATTTGCGCTAAAGTTGGCGCTTATGCTGATAGCACTTCCCTTCTGGCTCTTTATTGCGGTGACCACCAGCGTCAAGTCTGGTTTGCCAGACTATCCGCAAACCTGGATCAGTACCCACGACTAAACAATATAATAAAGGCCGTCCCACTGGGACGGCCTTGTTTTATTGTTTGCAACGTATCACAGAGCAGAGATGGCTTCCGCAACTGCCTGATAGCGCCCCACCATATCCTCAATAATAGCTGAGGGTGGAAGCGCTGGGTACGTTGGCCACTGTGACTTATCGTTTGGAAATGCCTCCTTTATAGCGGTAAGTTCAGCATACCAGTCAGGAAACGTTTCTTGATACCATTGTCGTACTGGATCTTTGTCGTAACTACGCCCATCTGATCCAATCAGACGGAGCTCATCGGGTGAAATGGAATCAACGAACATGAGGCTACCGTCAAATTTTGACAATGCAGCTTCAAGCTTTCCATCTATGAGCACAAATCCAGATGACCGAAATAAGTTGTTGAAAAGTTTAAATACCTTCTCAACAACTTCATAATGTCCGAGCAGTTGCCGATGTCCAATGCAGATAAGACGTGCTGCTTCAGCATCACTCAGATATCGGTCAGCTTCTTCAAATTTAGTCGAACATTCGACAAACGGCGGGTCAAGATGTACTCCTTCATGCCAATTTGAAAACATCATCAGACGCTCAACCCGACGTCGATCGACTTCACCACGCTCAACCCGGCCCATGAATTTTTTCGTAAGCGCGAGCCGACAAAGAAGTTCTACTGGCATGAGGTTGAATGACGAAACTACGCCGTAGTCAATGCTGAGTGCTGGAATATTAACTGGTTGCACATACATCCTTGCCGATTTAACATCGTGTGAAATGTAGTGAGTGTTATGACC
>JAGOON010000036.1 GCA_017992505.1 Minisyncoccota bacterium
CCCCACTACGTGGCTCTTACCTGACTGATTTGTTTAAAGGCATACCCGAAGCGAAATCAGCTAAACTTTATGCCTATATAAAACAAAACTCTGACATACTGGCCGAGAATGTGAGCATATTTAAACAAGAGATGGCTGACATTGGAGTGAGCGAAGATACAGTCTTCATAGTCTTAGGAAAAGGAATACTCCCCTTCTATTTGGAATTCTTCGGCAACGACTTTAAAAACCCTTACGTATGCTACTCACACTACGCCAGTCACGGAACTGACAAAGACTGGGTGGAAGGATTATGGAATGAGCTTGGGATTAAAAAAGAATTTGTAAAAAGGTAACTACCACAAATCAACAATCTTCAGGAAGTTAGGGCATTCCATCTCAATCAAACTATGTTTAACTTGAGCCAAACTGCTCCACTATATGGAAATTCAAAAAACCGCCTACAGGCGGTTTTTTTATCAATGTCTGAGGTTAAATTCAAGCTTCTACCTATGCATCATGGTTAAACTCTACAATCCATTCAATACCATATTTGTCTCTAAACATAGCGAAAACTTCCTCTGCACTGTCATCGGGCGATACTTCTACTTGCCCTCCCGCAGAGAGCGCGCTAAATATCTTTACTGCCTCCTCTTTAGAGGCTGAGTCAATATGGATTTTACTTCTATTTTCATCTTCGTTCACCCTTCCCATAAATTCAGGAACATCGTTTCCAATCAATGAATTTATACTTCCAATAGATAAAGTGATGTTCATAATTTTGTCTGCATCCTTTTCGCTTACCTGGAATTCTTCACTTGCGATATCTTTGAAACGAATCAGTTTCGTAAATTCGCCACCGAAGACAGTCCTATAAAAAATAAAGGCTTCTTCGGCGTTTCCATTAAAGTTTATCCACGGCTTAATTGTTTTCATAACATTAATTCTATATTGTTTTCTTATTGCCACAAACTACCAAACGTAAAATTTAGACACTCTGACTATGTTTGTTTTAAAAATAGCTTTTGTTTTAAGAATATTGGTAACAAGGGGCTTCCCTTTATGTCTTAAACGTGGTTTTTTATATGGAGACGGGTACGGAGGGATGTATGACGATCACAATTGAGTTGCATTGTGCATGCGGGAAGAAGGAGCGAGTGGAGATTGGTGACGATGAGGTATTGCCTGAACAATGTCGAGCGTGTGGTGGTTTTGAAATGATGCACACACCCAACGAACAATCGGCCGATACTACAGACCTGTGGAATCTTACCGTTGTTCCCCCACAAAGGCGACAGAGGAAACCAATGTATTAAAAAAGCGGTCGAGGCTATGCCCCGACCGCTTTTATCATACTTTAGTCAAAACTGATCGATTCAATGAATGACGGGAATGATGTGATGGTGATATCGTCAACGTCATTGTACTGTGCGGTAAACATATACACTCGACCACGGTAACTCGCGAGGTAGATGTCCTGCTGGTAGAGTCCGTCTGCTTGGTAGTGGAGCGCCTTTACACCATCGATTTCAATAATATCTGGAGTTGCCTTTGCGGTATTGAATGAGGTAAGAATGTTGTTGTCCATTGCCCAGTTTTGCAAACGGGTAATACGACTTTCCCGCTCGGTTGAAGTACCTGTTTGGTTTGCCTCTTCTTCGTTCTCATCTTCCAACATAAATACAAGCATACTGATAGAGGCTGGTGTTTCGGTGGCTTCGTCCGCAGATTGGAAATCAGCATAATCGCTCGTCGGCATTAGGATATATGCTTTCTTAATATTGCCTGTAGCTGGCGGTTCGACGAGTGCAAAACCTCCTTCTCCAGCAGGGTAATTAAATGAGAGTCCAAATTCTTCGTTGGTAATTGTCTGTTGCTCTACAGATGCGGGGTCTTGGCCTGGAGTACCAAAAAATTGTCGATACCCAACAAACGCCAAAATAAGCGCAATCACGATACCAGCAATAATGAGTATTTTCTTATTCATGGTTATAAATTATCTATATGCAGGTGATGACGAATGAAAATTGCTCATCTTACTCACCACGACCTTTAATAAACACATATCTGCGCTACAATAGTACCATGTCTCAAAAGACCGTCTTAGTGATTGAAGATTCCCCCGAATTGGCCGAATCATTATTCGATGTTTTGGAAATGGAGGGCTATAACGCTGTTATTGCCCTTAATGGGAGGGATGGAGTCACCCAAGCACTCGCTCTTCATCCTGATTTAATACTTCTTGATATCAGACTCCCCGATATTGATGGCTATAAAGTGTTTCAAAAAATCCGTGCGGATGTAGAGTGGGGCACTACTGCCAAAGTGCTTATTTTGACAGCTTCAGAATCAATTGAAAATATATCAAAAAATGTTGACTTACCTGTCGAATACGTACTCTTCAAACCAGAGATGAGTATTTCACAGCTCGTATTAAAAATAAAAGATAGACTCAAAGATTAATCGGAAGCTTCTGAAAGCTGAAGCGGGAGCATCACCTCAAATGTGGTACTGATGTTTTCGATAGAAGTAAAAGCGATATTGCCCCCAAGCACACCAATTGCTTCTTTTACTATGTAAAGTCCGAGCCCAGTACCATCAGGTACTTGGCGCACGGCGTTCCCTGCACGGAAGAGTTTACTAAAAACTCGATCTTGATCTTCGACGGGAATACCCATACCATTATCTGCGACTGAAATAAGAAGGTCGTTGTTTTTACGACCGAATCCAATATGGACGGTACCGCCTTCACGAGTATATTTCACTGCGTTTGAAAAGAGGTTTGTGATAATCATGCGCAAGAGATTTTGGTCACTCACAATGCTTTCGATATCACTATCGAAAAATGTTTTTACATCAAGATGCTTCTGCTCGATACGTCCAGTGTGCTCGACAATAATATCTTTAATTAAATCGGTAAGATTAACCTTTACATACTCAGGCTGAAACGTTCCGAGTTCGAAACGTGACACACGGAGGAAATCGTCAACGAGGAGGGCCATGCGCTTTGCTGCTACCAAAAGACGCTCGATATACTTGCGTTGACGATCAGTGAGGTTTTGTGGATTGTCCATCTGCAAAAGTTCGGCGCTCCACTTGATACCAGCAATTGGAGTACGAAGCTGGTGCGACGCGAGCGATACAAATTCTGATTTTGCATTCTCAACCTGCTTTTGCTTACTAATATCAACGAGTGTGAGGAGTCCAAGATGCTCTTTGGCGCTAATAAACTGAAAAAGCGAGAGGAGAGCCCACGCCTCAGTACCGTTTGGTCGCTTTACACGTACGGTTTCATCGCTCACCGGAATTGCATTTCGGTACTTCTCCACTAACATGTCGAGGTGGTTGAGTTCGTCGCAGGTAATCCGACTAAAGACATTGATACCCTCCATCTTACCTTTAGAGAGACCCAGGAGACGGTGCGCAGCCAAGTTCGCTGAACGAACGTGACCCTCAACATCAATCAATAGATACGGCACTGGGCTGTTTTGGTAAAGCTCTGTATATAATTCACGCGAAGCAAAAACAAGCTTTTCAGAAAAATTCTTTTCGACGTTGATTGAAAACTCTTCAGCAACTGCCGTATCAAAAACGTTTTTTGAAATAAATACCGAACAAAGAATTGCCGTTAAAAACAGCAACCCCCCGAGGTTAATATCACTGAAATCGACATAAATAGAAGCGGAAAAAATAAGCGCAACCAATGTGAAGAGTACGAAGACAGCGTAATAATACGGACGACGACTGCTTGTCTTTTCAATTTTTACAGACATATAAAACGTTCCTCATCATCATATCATTGGTGATATGTTACTTTATTAGACTTTCGGCGATACGTGCCATTTCGCGCATTTCATCGGTGCGCATCACAATGACTTTTACCTTAGCATTTTGTACACTAACGACACCCTCTCTCCCCGCTAATACATCATTTCGATTACTATCGATATCAATGCCTAAGTATGAAAGATTGTGACTAATGAGCGATCTTAGTTCACTACTTCGGAATGCAGCGGTGCCGGTAAGTACAAGCGCATCAATTCCTTGCAGTGCGACTGTCGAAGCTGCGATCTCCTTTTGGATTCGGTACACGAACAAATCAAGGGCCAAAGTTGCACTCATATCACCTTTAGATCTTCTATCGAGGAGACGTCTAATATCACCATCTTCTGCCAGGCCAGCAAGACCGCCGCCCGTATTGAGATATACGGAGGCTTCAGAGGGACGCATGTTTTTCTGGCGCATGATTTCGAGAAAAGCACCCGCATCAAGGTCGCTTGCACGTGTTCCCATCGGAATACCTGATACTGGCGAATAACCCATGGTCGTCTCAACGCTCGTACCATTTTTAACTGCGCTCACACTTACTCCACTTCCAACATGACAAACGACAAGCCTGGCTGGATCTTGGCCGATTACTGCATGGATACGATTAACAATCGAAGCCACAGAAAGGCCGTGATATCCAAACCGATGAATATCGAGCGTCGCAGCATCAGCACGACGAAGGCTGAATTCTCGTGCAGTGAGCGGTAGGGTTGCGTGGAAGGCGCTATCTGAGGCAGCGACAAGTGGTGTGTTGGGGAAGTATTCCCTACAGGCTTGAATTTCTTTGATGATAGCTGGAATATGAAGTGGTGCTGAGACCTCTCTACTCCTAAGCATTGCGAGGTAGGTTTCGTCGATAAGTGCATGTTTCTGAAACGCTGTCCCTGGCGCCACCACCCGGACACTAATCACATCAATCTTGCATGATTCAGCTTGGCAGTACTCTTCAATTACCTTGGCGACATGCGCAAATGATGTTTGAAAAGCGAACGGCATAATGGATTCACAAGTCTGTTGCTGGCCACGTTTTTGAGTGCAAACTTCAAAACCTGCTTCCCCACCCTCATAGGAATACTCCAAGACCGCTTGTCCTTCTTTATAAAGAGCGTATTTCTTTGATGAACTGCCCGGATTTACAACTAACGTGATTCCCATATCCAATTTGTTATTTCTGCTGGATCGTCTCCGTGCAGAATTGCATAGGCCCGACACCGATCGAGTTCTTTTTTGAACTCATTAATAATCTCCTGTCCCTTTGCCTGAGTTACTACCTCCAAACCAACTGCTTTTGTCACAGCCTCTATCGCCAGGTGGAAACGATCAACACGATTGCGCACCATCATATCAAATGGTGTTGTTGTGGAGCCAACCTCTTCGTAGCCATGAATGGAGAACCGATGCGCATCAACCGCGTAATCAAATAGTACCTGTTTCATGGTCTGTGGGTAACCGTGGAAATTAATAATGACTGGTTGTTCTTCGGTATAGTAGTGATCAAAATCATGACGAAGCACACGACACGATGAGTGTCCCATACCAAGCCCACCAAGCGACGTAATATTCACAAACCGCGTGCGGAGCTCGGGTACATGCTGGCGCAAAAGACTGATTGCCGCCAGTGCCTCAAGGGTCGGGTAGTCACCAGCCGCACTAAAAACAAGGTGAGGATTTTCATCACTAGCAAACTTCCAAATGGAAATGCTATCTTCCACATCTTTACGTGCCTCGTCGAGTGTTCGCCAAATCGGAAGTGGGCGTTTTTCGCAGACCATGACGTTGATTTCTTTGGTGGAACGAAGCATTTTGTCAAAGACCACGAGTGCTGTATTAGCATCTGCTGGGAAGTAAACGTTGGTGAAGCACCCCTGCCTTTGTAGTACACCATCAATAAACCCAGGGTTTTGGTGTGAAAAACCATTATGTTCCTGGCGCCAGCCTGTCGAGGTGAGAATGTAGTTGAGTGATGCTATCGTCCCTCGCCACGGTACCTCCCGCGCAATCTTGAGAAACTTTGCATACTGATCTGTCATACTTGTCACAATCTGTACAAAGGCTTCATATGACACAAACACTGCATGACGTCCTGTGAGGACATAGCCTTGGAGAAGGCCCTGGAGACTGTGCTCAGAAAGCATTTCAAGCACACGCCCATCGCGAGCAATGTCCCTGTCCCATTCTTTAAGTGGCCATACAAAGGCACGCTTCGTATATTCAAAGACTGCTTGTAGCTTATTTGAGTACGTCTCATCTGGCGACATGAGACGTATATTTCGATGACCCTCATTGAGTTGCATTGTGTCGCGCAAAAAAGCACCGACTTTCTCCATACTACTTTCCATTCCACAAATCGGTGCGTTGAGGTCACAAAGATTGGCGTGTGCGTATTCGTCCATATTAGGAAGTGTGAGTGGTTTGTAGTGCGGAGTACCCCCGTGTGCATGACTACTATCACCCATTCTTAAGTGTCCGGGCGGAATGAGTGCCTGAATATCTGCATCAAAATTTTCGCCATCAAAGAGCTCATTGAAGTGATATGAACGTAGCCACGCCTCAAGCTTGGTGAGATGCTCTTCATTGTGACGAGCCTCTTCTGCAATGACTTGATGTGAGTAGTGGTTGTCTGTAATACGCTTGTCTCCGAGATAGTCGATGCTTCCCCATCCTTTTGGAGTGCGGAGAATGATCATCGGCCAGCGCGGATTTTCATGTAGTGTACCAACGCGAGCACAGCGCTGAGTAAGGTGAATACTACTAATTGCTGCATCGAGTACCTCAGACATGCGAGCATGAACATCACCCTCAATGTACGCATCGACAATATATGGCTCGTACCCATACCCTCGAAAAAGCTCAGTGAGCTCTTCGTCATTCATGCGTCCCATAAATGTTGGGCCAGAAATTTTGTATCCGTTGAGATGCAGGATTGGAAGCACTGCGCCATTGGTAGCGGGGTCAAGAAGCTTATTTAAGTGCCACGCGGTTGCGGTCGGGCCGGTTTCGGCCTCACCGTCGCCAACGAGACAAGCGACAATAAGGTTAGGATTATCGAGCACGGCCCCAAATGAAGTCGCCAGCGAGTATCCCAGCTCGCCTCCTTCAAGAATTACCCCTGGTGCTTCTGGGTTACTGTGACTAGGAAATCCATAGGGCCAACTAAACTGCTTCACCATATGCGCGAGTCCTGCGCCATTTCTTGAGACTGATTCGTAATATTTTGAAAGTGTTCCTTCTACAAAAAGATTTGATTGAACGGCTGGAAATCCATGACCTGGGCCGAGCACAAACATCATTTCAAGCTGATATGCAATAATCGCACGGTTGAGGTGAGCATAGGTGAAGTTGACTCCAGGAC
>JAGOON010000037.1 GCA_017992505.1 Minisyncoccota bacterium
TCTGGTAGAGCTGACCAGTTGGTTGGTCAAGATCACACGTGACACAACCTTCGGGGTCGGAACATCCACCACACCAGTTGCGCCTAGTATGTCCGTCTTCTTGGTGGGCACGTTCAGGATGTCGACGGATTGATTGTCCGTCGATGCCCCGTACGCTGTCGGCATGTTTGAGTGCCCAATCTTCACCGCGCTCGAGAGCCTCCCTAAAATCGGGGTTCATTGCAATAAGAGCATTGAGTCTGTCAGTCATCAGTACCTCCTTTGAGTTCATCTGCAACTACGATGCCTGATATTTTTATAATTGCAAGTAAGGGGAGCTTGCAGAATGGAGGGTGGAGGTATATCATTCAACCATATGGTTGAACAAACGACTCAGTTAGATTCCATATTCCTGGCGTTGTCAGACAGTACTCGTCGCGATATGTTGCGTCGCGTTATTGTGTCACCACTTTCAATTAGTGATCTGGCCGAGTCATACACCATGTCATTTGCAGCGGTCGCAAAACATGTAAGTAAATTAGAAGCGGCGCATTTGGTAGTGAAAAAACGTCAGGGGAAACAACAGATCGTATTGCCAGTGAAGGTAGCGCTAAATACTGCTACCACGTATCTCGAGCAATATCAGAAATCATGGGAGAAGCGATTTTATGCCCTGGATGAATTATTAAATAAGTAAGCTTAATACTATGAAAACAAAATACACAATTGGCGAAGATAAGAAGACCTTAATAGCAGAGCGTTCTTTTTCAGCGCCAGTAGCAAAGGTGTGGCAGGCGTGGACTACGCAAGAGATGCTCGAAAAGTGGTGGGCACCGCTTCCGTACAAAGCGATTACCAAGTCATTTGATTTTAAAGAAGGTGGTGAGTGGCATTACTACATGCAGGGTCCAGAGGGAGACATCCACTGGTGTCTTGAAGAGTATGAGACGATTGAACCTGAAAAACTCTTCACTGCTCGCGATCATTTCTGTGATGAGCAAAAGAACATTAATTCAGAACTGCCGAGTAATCATTGGCTCGTGGAGTTTTCGGAAGTGGACGGTGTCACAACGGTTCTCGTAACCACGACCTACGCGAGTGAAAAGGATCTCGAAACAGTTTCGCAAATGGGTATGAAGGAAGGTTTCGATATGGGCCTCAATCAGCTCGAAGCGTTGCTGGCATAAGGATAATAAAAGCCGTCCACTGGTGGACGGCTTTTTATTTGGTGGAAAACGCGGAACGATGTTGAAACCTTTTTGCAAAAGAGGAAAAGAAAACGCTCCAAAGAAGCGTTTCCATGAGGTGTTAGCTGTGAGTGTATATGTAGTCGTTTGTGGGATTTTTGAGTCCCACAAATCCGTTACATACCCAAAAATTTTCACTCCGTCTTTGTACTTGCGTGGCTTGGATATTCTTAAACCCAAGGCGTGTGGCGGTGTTAGTCAGTGTCTTGAGACAAACCGATCCGTTGCCTAGATTTTTTTCGCCATCTGGTAGGGTCGTCATATTTGTGATGAGTAAATCAGCATCACTTTGTTCGTCTTCAAATACGATACGGATCGTGACTCGTGCGCGACCACGTAAAAAGGTAAGAATTTTTGCGTTGACGTCACGCATGATGTCATTTGAAACATCACACACTTCAGCAAGCGCAACCAATAAATGGTCTTTATTCATATCTCGTCTCCCAGGAACTATTTGTATACAAAATACCCCAAACCTCAAAAGAGGCAAGTTTTTCTGGTTACCTATAAAAAATCAGTCCTATTCCTAGGACTGATTTGAACGGGGCACTTTATGGGACGATGTTAGATTTTTACAAGAGAAAACACCTACCGAAGTGGACGCAATCCCTTTCGTGTAGGTGTCATCTGGCGATGATTGAATGAGAATGAGAAATCACATCAACAAGACCGTGTTTTGAACGCACATCACTCAACAGTAGTTCTATCAAAGTTATAATAACTTGACCAATTGTTTCGCCCGGCGAGAGTACTCTATGAGCATATACTGGAACTATTGAATTTTTGCTTTCAGAAACTTTCGCAATTACCGACACGGTTATAATGATTTCGGAAAATCCCAGTTCACTAAATGCCATGTTTTCCTCCTGATGTTCAATTCAATCCCCAAAATACCTGAAAATTCGAAAGTCGCAAGTTTTTCGATTACGTACAAAACAAATCAGCCTCATAAATGAGGCTGATTTAATGTGTGCGCGATAAGAGACTCGAACTCCTGACCTTTCCGGTGTAAACGGACTGCTCTACCAACTGAGCTAATCGCGCAATGAATTGCGTGGCACCATAGTACTGGTTTTTGGAAATAATTCAAGGGAATACAATAGCGGCGAATCCAGGGGATTCGCCGCGTAGAGAAGGATCGCTAGTGCGATTGCGAGGGAGGTAGACGGTGAGGTCCTCGCTCTTGCCAAGATTTGGCAGTGTGTTTGATTTTGCTTGCTCGCTTATCTTCGCGAGATGCGTACGAAGGAACTTTAAGTGGACTCCAGTCCAAGACCATTCTCCCTGTAGTAGACCATATCCTTTATAGTTCTTTTTATTTTGAAGTGCAAGTATACTAGTGCACATGATTCAACTGACAGCAGTAGTGAGTGGAAAGGTTCAGGGGGTGATGTACCGTACCTACATACAAGAGGCGGCAACCAATCTTGGGTTGGTTGGTTACACCAAAAACGAACCAAATAGCACAGTGCTCGTAGTGGCACAGGGGACACCTGATATTCTCAAAGAATTCGTTGAGTATTTATATGAAGGCTCATCACTCTCAAGTGTCTCAAGTGTTGCGGTTGATTGGGGAAGTGTGAGCAAAACCTACCACGAGTTTTCGGTGTTACATTAAACATGTCACACGCTCCTCACTGTCTTGGTTTTATCATGGACGGCAATCGCCGCTGGGCAAAAGAGCAAAATCTCCCGACGTTTGATGGTCATCAAAAAGGTCTCGATGTTTTTCTCGATATTATTAAATATGTACAAGAAGCAGGAATTGCTCATGCGGTGTTCTATGCCTTCTCAACCGAAAACTGGAAACGCTCAGAAGGTGAAGTGGCGTATTTAATGGAACTTTTTAAAAATCTCCTCCATAAAATTTCCAAGGAACTCGAAGGAAAAAACGTTCGTGTACGGATTGTGGGAAGGCGTGGTGATTTTGATTCAGAATTGCAGACACTCATGACCGACCTTGAAGAGAAAACCAAGGTGCACGAAGGCACTACCATTTGGATTGCGCTTTCTTATGGTGGTCGAGCTGAGATTGTGGAGGCAGCAAACGTGGCGGTTGGAAAAGGGAAGCTCGTCACCGAAGAATCTTTTGCGAGACTGCTCTGGACGGCAGATATGCCAGAGCCTGACATGATCATTCGCACCAGTGGGGAGCAACGGCTTTCAAATTTCCTCACCTGGAAGTCTGCCTATAGTGAACTTTATTTTATAGAAAAGCATTGGCCGGCTTTGACCAAAGCGGATTTTGAGGACATACTCTTGCAATATGCAAAACGCGAACGACGTCTCGGCACTTGAACCAACCGTTATCTATGAAGATAACGATGTTTTGGTAATTAATAAACCCGAGGGGTGGATTGTCCACGAAGATGGAAAAACAGAGGGTGCGCCAATCGTGGTGGACTGGTTTTTGCGTCGCGTACCAACTGCCTTAGGGGTGGGTGAGGTTGGGTATTCACCAAAAGGCGCTGAGCTCAATCGCTCAGGAATCGTGCACCGACTCGATAGGGATACCTCAGGAGCCCTTATCTTGGCTAAAACTCAAGAAGCACATCAGTTTCTTAAGCAACAGTTTAAAGATAGAAACGTCTATAAAGAATATCGAGCTTTCGTGCACGGTCGTATTCATGACCGGTGGGGTACAATCAACCGTCCGATTGGCCGGAGTAGTAAGGACCATCGCTTGCGGTCGGCCATGAAAGGAGCAAAGGGGCTTATGCGAGAAGCAATTACTGATCTTGAGCGGATTGGGGTGGGGGAATATGAAGGAGAGGCCTTTTCTTATTTAAAACTAGTTCCCAAGACTGGTCGTACTCACCAGCTTCGGGTGCACTTGCGCGCCATCGATAGGCCAATTGTGAACGATGAGCTCTACGCCATCCATGTGACACCAAAGTCAAACAATCTAGGCCTTAAACGTATGGCACTCCATGCCTATATTCTTGAACTTACCCTGCCAAATGGTCAGAACGAGCGTTTTATCGCACCTGTCCCGCATGTTTTTGAGGAAGCGGCCGAACGTATTGCAGAATAAGGCTCCTTGTGGTAGATTGTGGCACGCTTAAACGGCCTCGTTTAACTATTTGATTAATTATTACTATGAAAGCAGCAATGGAAGGGGTGACCGTGTCACCAGTAAATATGGATGAACGTCGTTCACTCGGACTCCGAGCCGGTGATACTGTTCGTGTTCACCAAAAGATTCAGGATAAGGGCAAGACTCGTATCCAGATTTTCGAAGGACTCGTGCTTGCGCGCAAGCATGGTGATGAGCCAGGAGCTACCTTCACCGTTCGAAAGGTGTCAGGTGGTATAGGAATTGAAAAGATTTATCCACTCTACTCACCCATGATTGATAAGCTCGAAATTGTGAAGCGCGCTAAGGTGCGTCGAGCCAAGCTCTACTACATTCGTGAGAAGGTAGCTCGAGAGGTAAAGCGACAAATGCGTCGCATGAGTCTCGTGTCTATGTCTACCGAATCAGGTATCGAAGTTGCATCTCGTGAAGCCGAAGAAGCTAAGAAGGCTGAAGCAGCTGCAAAGGAAGCCGAGGAAGCTGAAGCAGCTCGCGTTGCAGAAGCGGAAGCAAAGGCTGCTGAGGCCGCAGCCGCAGCTACTCCAGTAGAAGAAGTTACTCCCGAAGTTGTAGAGGAATCTGCACCAGAAACTACTCCTGAAGAAAAGAAAGACTAATGTAAAAGCACCGCCATCAAGGCGGTGCTTTTTAAAAGGTTGAAATATTTGGCTCGATAGTACATAATGGCGCCACTTCTGAGAAGAGGTACCAATTGTCCAGGTGGCGAAATTGGTAGACGCACTACCTTGAGGTGGTAGCGCCTTCACGGGCATGCTGGTTCAACTCCAGTCCTGGACACCATATAAAACATTAGCCGCACGTATGTGCGGCTTTTGTTTTAATGGTGTCTAGGAAGAACGACGCCTGCGCGTCGTTCGTCTGGGGTTGAATGCCACAGTGATGCCGTAAGGCGAACGAGGCGGGGTCGAGAACACTTAGTAGATTTGGAGTCGAAGACAAACAAATATACTTAGTGATTCGTGACCAACTCCAATCCTGGACACAAAGGTAAAAAACGAACGGTTTACTCGTTCGTTTTTTAGTGTGCAAACTGTTTTGCATACGTGCCGTTGTGTCGGGCGGAGCTTTGTGCCGGCTTTTTGCTATACTGAAAATCTATGGAAACAAAAACCGACGCGTCGTACGGTGTAGTGCCAGTCTTTAAAAAAGACGAAATGTGGCAGGTGTTGCTCGTTCATCAGATTTCATATCGAGGTGACGATTTTTGGATATTCCCTAAAGGCCACGCAGAAGCAGGTGAAAACCAAGTGGAAACCGCTTTGCGTGAACTTGTGGAAGAAACGGGTGTAGCTAAGGTAACTATCGAAACAGCCGAAGCTTTCACTATTGCCTACTCGTTTACTCATGAGGGCTCATACATTAACAAAACCGTTACCTATTGGATAGGGTACTGTGAAGATCAAACCACCCAGATTTCTCAACCATACGAAATCAAAGAACTTCGTTGGTGTGATATGGCCGCTGCGGAGTCCCTCCTTACTCATCAAAATTCAAGAGAAGTGCTTTCAAGAGTGAAGAAATTTCTAGAAAAGAAAGAAGAACTAGACTAGGGGTAGGTCTTTGACGGTGACATTTAGAATCTTTGCCAGACGGTCAATTTGTTGAAACTTGGCGTATTTTATGGGAGTACCATCTTTAGTATAGATGCGATAGTAATGATCAAATGAGATGACGTCCCCGCTAAAGTTTTTAGCTTTGGTTGGTTTATCAATACGATGTATATACCATCCGTTTGGTACGTCTTCAAGAATCCGCTTCAGTTTTGCATAGTGATTGAAAGACATGCAGAAATATTTACCTTGAGTATAGAGGAAAGAAAGCCTCCCGAGAAGCCCCTTTTTTGTTAATGGGTATGGTAGTAGAGGAAGTCAGAGCTGTGTTTAAGAGTAGAAATGGTATTGCGGTATACATTCCGTAATTTGATACAATATTCAAATGAAGATTTTACAATTGAATATTTGGGGCGGAAAACTAGATAAAAACCTAATTGATCTATTACGGCGAGAAGAAGCCGATGTGCTCTGTCTGCAGGAAGTAGTTCATTTACCTGGTAGCCACAGTATCTTCTTTGAAGATCTGGAAGAGATACAACAAGACGCTGGCTATGACTACGTTCATTTCACACCCTCTTACGAATGTAATTTTATGCATCGTAAAATGTCTTGGGGTAATGCTATATTGAGCCGTCAGTCATTTATGGATACCAAGAATCTCTATACCTACCTAGAAAAGGTAGAGGACTTTGACAGGATGATACATACAGACTACAACGCTGGTCGTGTTTTGCAGCATGTTGTGATTAAAACTGAAAATACCCCGCTGCACGTACTCAACCACCATGGCTACCATATCAATGGCCATAAAAATGGTGACAATGAGACCGTGCGACAATGTGGAATGATTGCAGATTATGTAAAGAAATTGGAAGGACCTGTCGTGCTGTGTGGAGATTTTAACTTGGCCGGTAATTGTCAGTCTATAGAGCAGATAAATTCAGTGCTGGTGAATCACGTAAATAAAAATAACGTCACCACAACCCGTACACTACTTACGTACAAAACTGAAGCTTGTGATTTTATCTTCACAAGTCCCGACATCGAAGTGCTAAATTTTCAAGTACTTGATGATATTGCATCCGACCACAAAGCACTCATCGTCGAGTTCTGATTTCTCGCTAGGGTGTCGAGCAACCCTATTAAAGTTACCTCAAAATGTTGGGCG
>JAGOON010000005.1 GCA_017992505.1 Minisyncoccota bacterium
CCGCCAAGTCGTGCTAGCGCGAGACATGTCGTTATGGACGCTATCCTTGCAAGTAAAAAGCTCGTCAATTTTTGACGAGCTTTTTACTTACCTCTATGAGTGATCATGTCTGTGTGAATCTTTTTTAACAAGATTAAGCAACTTCGCTAGAGTGACATGCTGAAACTTCTTCAGGAGTAATGCTTCCGCCTCATCGAAAGCATTTTGAGTAGCAGTGTTAACTGCTCTTTCAATCTGGCATTCAGAGTCTTGGATACGGTTAGTCATCGCCAAAAGGGTTGGTGACTCCACCGCTTTATATACGTCAAGTAACGTTACTCTCTTGAGATCGCAAGAAAGTGACCACCCGCCACCATGTCCTTTTTCGGACTGAACAAAACCCTGTTTTCGTAGACCAGCCATAACTCTCCGTACTACCACGGGATTAGTCCGCATCGCTTTAGCGAGCGTTTCTGAGGTCACAGGAGCATTTGAGTCAGCCATATGCAGAAGCACATGGAGAATATCTGAAAATTTACTACTCTTTTTCATATACTTAGGAAGTACGCTTGAAAGATAGATAATATTGAATCGGTAGCAGGAAATCGTATTCATTAACTAAAGCAAAACCAGCTTCTTTCATCTCTTCGATAATTTGTCCCTTAGGTACTCGATGACCCATAGGTTGACCTTCTACTTTCTCCTCTGTGCGGTCAATCACGACAACCATCCCATCAGACTTTAGGTGTTGGGCAATGTTTGAGAAATACGCAATACGGTCTGTAAGATGGTGATAGACATCAACTGAAAAGATGAGGTCAGCTTTTTCTTCAAGTTCGATGCTCCCATCTGCTTTGGTGGTGCGTGCGTCAATATTAGTAAGTCCAAGTTCTGTCGCTCGGTTTTGTAAATAGGTTGCCATTTTAGGAGACGGCTCAAATCCTATTATTTTTCCATTCTTTAGATACGGGGCTAGGCGTACAACAAAGTATCCTGTGCTAGCTCCAATTTCTACAACGACTGCATCATCGGGAAGTTTGAGTGACTCAATAACCTCATCTGGCTTCTGCCACTTATCTCGGTCAGGTGCATCAAATTTCGCCACTAACATTTCAGGGTTACTAAAGATGTCGTGCGGGTGGTTACCGTGACGTTGTTCAGAGTCGTTATTGTTTATCATGTAACTTATGTTATTACATGAAAGCGTAAATGTAAAGTATAGGTAATAATTCTTTAGGGATACTTAAGAATGTCTACTTCTTTAAGTCTGTCTACAAATCAACAATTGAAAGTTCACCACTTTCGGCATCAAGCCAGCGTACAAATGAGGGTACGATTTTGAACATGACAAAATCCTCTGCGCCCTCAACGTAGTACTTAGAAGGGTTTTTTGATTTGAAAAAAGCGTACACATTTTTTGTCTCTTCGGGAGAGAGTTCATGTGCGTCTCCACGAATATCCACCACCCTAAGAGGGTCAAGGACTTCTTGAATGACTGAGAGGGAAACGGTCGGGTTTTCGAGGAGATTGTTGTATTTGTGAAAAGCTTTGCGGGTGCCAAAAAACACATTCATTTCATCGTCGATAACATAGAGCATCAGTGATGTTGTCGGGAGATTGTCCTCATCATTGATTGCAAAGACCGCCTTGCGATGCTGGTTGAGAAAATCGATAACGGTTTGACGTAGTGCTACTTTATCCATAAAAGAAACAACTTTATTACATAAATAACTTCGTAACTTAGTGTACCAAATAATTTTGTTGGATATTAGTGGGCGAGTGCTAATAGGATGATGTCGGTATTTTGTGGGAGGTGTGGAGCGAGTGAAGCTCGCGCCGCATCCATTGTTGCTCCAGTTGTTACCACGTCGTCCACGATCACGATGGTCGCTCCGCTCAGTGATGCTAATTCGGCATGTGGTAATAGTGAAAAAGAATCACGTACATTTAAAAATCGTGCTTTACGCTTAAGGCTCGTTTGGGTGGGAGTATGTCTCGATTTCTGAATTAACTGAGTGTTTATGGTCACAAATTCGGGGAGCTTGATATATTTGAGAATACTCTCGACTTGATTATGTTCGCGTTCGCGTGCTCGTAGGATGCTCTGGGGAATTGGTACGAGTACCAATCGTCGTGATGGCTGTGTCTGAATCCATAAAGTGATGATTTCCGCTAGGGCTCTCGCCGCACGGGTATTTTCATAGTACTTATTTTCCTTGATGAGCGCTTCGATGAGGGGATTGCTGTATGTGGTGAGGAATCTGACATTTTTAATATTGTCTGGCCGAAAAAGTGTTGTAAGTTCTCGTGAGGTGACTCTCCTTACAGTAAGTTCAGTCCGCCGTGGCGGAAAAAGGAGGTCAAGGCAATAGTTAATTATTTTCAACATTAACTCCTAGTATACGCAAAGAGCGTGCTAGAATGTTTACACTAATCTATGAAAAGTCTCAAAGATATCTTCTCAAGTATGGGCGGAGGCGACAGCGCTGCGAGTGTTGTCGGTATCGATATCGGTTCTTCTTCAATTAAGGTTGTCGAGTTACAAAATCGTAAGGGTGTCATTACTCTCGCGACGTATGGAGAGCTTCAGCTTGGCCCCTACGCAGAAAAGCAAATTGGTGAGTCGGTGGTCTTAACCGCAAAGCAGGAACAAGAAGCGGTTGTTGATGTCCTTCGAGAGTCGGGAGTTTCTGCACGCAAAGCAGTATTTGCTATGCCTCTTTCATCAAGCTTTGTCACAAATGTAAGTATTGAAGCAACGCCAGAGGATGACATATCTGCACTGGTTCGCGTCGAAGCAAGAAAGGTAATCCCAGCATCGCTGAGCGAAGTCACGCTCGACTGGGCGGAAGTAGAGACGGGAGATGAGAAGACAAAGAAAAAGGATGTCGTCTCAACACGGAGTGTGCTTATTGCGGCGATTCAGAACGCCGCGCTTGAACGATTCAAGGTGCTTATGCAATTTGCGGGGATTGAGCAACCGCCAACCGAAATTGAATGCTTCAGTACTATTCGTTCGCTTTATAATTCAAAAGACAAAGAAGTCGTCGTTGTGGACATTGGCGCTATCTCAACCAAACTCTATATTGCGCGTGGTGGACTTCTTATGCGAATGCATCGTATTCGTGCTGGTGGTGCGGTGGCAACGAACCGTATCGCAAGCGTTCTTAATTGTAGTTTTGAAGATGCTGAAATAAAGAAGCAAAACGCCAATAGAGCAGACGCTGACTTTTCTGACGCAAAGCGAGCACACGATAGTAGCTACGAGCGAGCCTTTCGAGAATTTGGACAGGTGCTCCGTGAATACGAGGAAAAAAACGGCGTCACCTTTGCTACAGTTTATGTTTCTGGTGGGGGAGCAATGTTCCCAGGTACCGATACTCTTTTGCAGGAAGTTCTTGGTCGCCAAGTCGTTCGTGCTAATCCGTTCTCAAAAGTTGCATACCCCGCGTTCATGCAAGACACGATAAAAGAAATTGGTCCGTCATTCACTGTTGCACTTGGTGCAGCACTCCGCTCTTTCGACGAATAGTTTCCACAGTGTTTTTTACATTATCGTGCATAGTACGCGTATAATTATTTTATGCCGAACTCCCCCAACACTTCGTTCATTCCAAAGCAAGGACCGATTCGTCGTCCACGACAAACTGCCTCTCGGAGTGTACATCTTTTCTCAATTATTTCTTACATCGCTTTGGCCTCAGCAATGGTGGCCTCAGTAGGTTCATTCTTCTATGGAAGGCACGTTGAAGGTCAGCTTCAAGATAAGGTGGAAGAACTGAGTCAGGCCATCGCTGGTTTTAATGAAGAGGACATGAATCAGGTGCGCGAGTTTAATGTTCGTCTCACCCAGTCACGTGACCGACTTGATAATGGGGTTTCACTGCGTTCGGTCTTTGAAGCACTTGAAGACGCAACTGCACAAACAGTCGCGCTCTCAAGTCTCAAGTTGGAGCGGTTTGCAGATGACAGTATTGTTCTCGCTGCTAAGGTTGAAACTGACAATTTTGATTCCTCACTCTTTCAGCGAGGAGTTTTTGAGAGAAGCAATATTGTAGAATCAGTGGCTGTCGAAGATTTAATGATCATAGAGGAGACGGATGTTGAGGATGGTCCAGTACGTTCGGGAGTTTCCTTTGTGGCAGAAATAACCGTGCCAATTTCTGAAGTACCAAATGTACCAGGTGAGACCCTTATTCCTGTACCAGAGCCAGTAGTGATAGAAACTCCAGTAGCAAGCACAACAGAAGATGAACCGATGGTTGACGAAGAAAATGTTACTGACACTAACGAAGTTACACCATGATTCCTTACGGTCTTTTTTCACAAATACTTTTCTTGTTGCTTTCAATAGCACTTGTTTTTACCTATATTAAGCCTGCGTTTACTAAAATAGATGCTACACAAGATAAGATTGAAACGTATGCGCTTGAGATAAACAAGGTTTCTCTTGTAAATAGCAAACTCAGTAGCTTAGTGTCTTCATACAACAACATCACGCAGTCTGACCGCTTAAAATTACTTACCTATATGCCAGATGAGGTTGACACTATTGCTGTTCCTCGTGATTTGTATGCCATAGCAACACAAGCGGGGGTGATTGTTAGGGGTATTGAATATGGTGGTTCACAGAGCGAAGAAAGTGGTCAAATGTCTTCTGACCTGGCGCTGTTTGATCCATCGCTCGCACCCGCAGAGGCGACACCATCAGGTGAGCCAGAAGCGCATGTTTTCACACTGTCATTTGAAGGTTCCTATGCTCAGCTAAAGACTGTTCTGGCGTTACTTGAAGAAAATGCCTACCCACTTGAGGTTCACAAAATGGAAATAGAAAAAACAAAAGGAGGATTCCTTACTGTTGAGATGGATATCATTACCTACGACCGTACATTACCAGCCCTTGTGGAAGCAGCAATTCAATAATTACCACGCTTATGAACAGTGTCACAAAAAACATCGTCACCATTCTCGGAGTCCTCACTATAGCGTTTGCTGGGTATTACTTTTTCTCTCAGCAAGCTAGTATGGAGCCAGTCACTGACGATTTTACCCTACAACAAATGCTCGCAAGCACTGAAGTGTTTATTGTACGTAGTCAAGAACTCGATCAAATGAATTTTGATCTGTCTGTTTTTGAGGACGCCCGATTTAAAACGCTCCGCTCATTTACCAATCCAGTACAAGAACTACCAGTTGGACGAACTGACCCTTTCTCCTCAGTTGGCGGTGATGTTTTTATTAGCTCTGAATCTGAGACTGAATAATCCATATGGACCCGCTCCAGATACTACGCGAACGCGGGGGAATTGATGAGGCTTTTATCGAAAAGGTTAAGCTTTTGCTACAAGAAAAACCGAGTCGTACACTTGAGTCCGCTCTTATAGATGCGGGCATGAATGCTGATGAAGTCCGAGAATTTTTTACAGATTATTTCCAAGTTCCTTCTTTTAAAATCCCTGAAGCATTTTCAGTAAAACAGGAAATCTTAAACTACATTCCGCAAGAGTCAGCTACTCACTACCGTACGGTGCCGCTTATGATTGAAGACGGTATCTTAGTTGTTGGTGCAAGTAACCCTGACGACTTGCAAATGCGTGAGGCACTCAACTTCATCAGTACCAAGAACAACATTCCGTTTCGCTTAGTGTACATGCTTGACGCTGATATTTCTCATGTTCAGCAATTTTATGAAAACCTTGAAGGGGAGGTTGGTGGTGCACTTGAAACACTTGAGACTGAGCTTGATACAGCAATTGCTTCAAGTGGCGATGAGTCACTAGAACAAGCAACCAAGCAAGCGAGTGATAATATTGAAGAAGACGCACCAGTTACAAAAATTGTTGCAACGATTCTCCGTTATGCGGTTGATGGTAAGGCATCAGATATTCACATTGAACCAGGGCGCAATAAAATCGGTGTCCGTTTCCGCGTTGATGGGGAACTGCAGAAGAGTCTTGAATTGCCCAAGAACGTTCATATGGCAGTGGTTGCTCGTGTGAAAATTCTCTCATCGATGCGTCTTGACGAACGCCGCAAGCCCCAAGATGGGCGCTTCTCGGCAACTTTTGACGATCGAAAAATTGACTTTCGTGTTTCAGTTCTTCCAACAAGTCACGGAGAAAAAGTTGTAATGCGTATTCTTGATAATGATAAGGGTGTCAAAAGCCTTCCAGAAACGGGAATTTCTCCAGAAAATCTTGAAATCATCCGTCGTTTAGTGAAAGAGCCCTATGGAATTATTCTTATTTCTGGTCCGACAGGTTCAGGTAAATCAACGACGCTCTACGGAATGCTTGGGGAAGTTGATAGAGCATCGCAAAACGTACTCTCACTGGAAGACCCGATTGAATATTCAATAGAGGGAGTCAGTCAATCACAGGTACGTCCAGAAATAGGTTACACGTTTGCAGCTGGTCTTCGCTCTGCGCTTCGTCAAGACCCTGACATAATCATGGTGGGAGAAATCCGTGATAAGGAAACTGCACAGCTTGCTATCCAAGCTGCGCTCACGGGTCACTTGGTGCTCTCTACTATTCACACCAACAACGCGATTGGTGTAATTCCACGTCTGATTGATATGGGTGTGGATCCGTATCTTATTGCCCCTACACTAAAGCTTGCAATAGCTCAACGTCTTGCGCGTACTCTCTGTGAAGGCACTGGTCTTGAAAAAGAAGTTGATTCAAGTACCCGTATCATGATTGAAGAAACATTCAAAACACTGCCAAAGAAGTATCGAGATCGCGTTCCAGAAGTGAAATCCATAATGCATCCACAGCCGACACCCCAGTGTGCAACTGGACTCAAGGGAAGAACGGCGGTCACCGAAGTGCTTGAAATTACCGACGAAATACAAGAACTCATTTTGCGAAATGCTTCAGAAGAAGAATTTTTGCAGGCAGCTCGTAAAAACGGTTTTGTCTCACTCTACGAAGACGCTATTGTAAAAGCCCTCAATCACGAGATTCCGTATGAAGAAATGAACGTCTTTAGAAGTAAAATTGGAAACGACACTATTATTGAAGAAGTCGCCCAGACTGTCGATAACCCTTTCAAAGATTATATCTTAGAGGATATAATGAAGAGTGATGAAACTACTACTAGTTGATGACGACGCATTTTTGCGCGATATGTACGCCACTAAGTTTGCTGAGTGTGGGCATGTTATTGATGCAGCTGATAGCGCAGTTATGGCGCTTCAAAAAATCCAGCAAGACCAATCTTTTGATGTGGTATTACTCGATATGATTATGCCTGGTATGGGTGGGGTAGAGCTTATTGCTACTATCAGGGAGCGATTTCCAGAACTTAAAGCTAAGTACATCGTACTCTCAAACCAAGGACAGGCTGAGGACATTGAAGAGGCAAAGGAGGTAGGAGCAGATGGATACATAATCAAGGCCGAATCAATCCCAAGTGACGTGGTGAAGAAGGTGGAAGCGTTAGCCAAGAAAAACTAATTATGGCGGTTGACTACAAGCGTGAACTTCATGGGCTCATTGAACTCATCTTGCAAGAGAAGGCATCTGACCTTCACTTTTCAGTTGATTCCCATCCACTTATCCGTGTTTCGGGGGCACTTATTCCATTACTCAAGAAGCCGATTCTCACCAATGCTGATGTCAATGCTTTTGCAAAGGTGTTAATGCGTGATGATCAATATAAGCGCTACCTTGAACTGAATGAAGTAGACTTTTCATACGAAAGTACCGACGGGGTGCGCTTTCGTGGTAATGCTTTTTACCAACGTGCGCGCATGGGTATCGCGCTTCGACTTATTCCAAATGTCATCCGTGACTTTAAAGAACTGAATCTCCCAGCTATTCTAGAAAGCTTTACTCAACGCTCTCAAGGTTTCTTTCTTTGCGTGGGTCCAGTGGGACAAGGTAAGTCAACGACACTCGCTGCGATGATTAATACCATCAATAAAACTCGTGCCGAACATATCGTGACTATTGAAGATCCTATTGAATATGTATATCAGGAAGAAAAATCACTTATTGATCAGCGAGAGGTGGGTCTGGATACACGCAGTTTTGAAACAGCCCTTAACGCATCGCTTCGTCAGGATGTGGACGTGATTCTGGTGGGAGAAATGCGAAACACTGAGACTATTTCAGCTGCGGTAACAGCGGCTGAGACAGGACACCTAGTGTACTCAACGCTCCATACAAATGATGCCGCACAGACCATCAGTCGTATTGTTGACTCCTTCCCGGGTAACCAACAAGATCAAGTCCGCGTACAATTGGCAGGTTCGCTTATTGCTATTTTCTCTCAACGTCTTGTTCCGCATATCGCTGGTGGGATGGTGCCAGCCTATGAACTTCTCATTAACAATAGTGCAGTCTCAAACCTCATTCGCGAAAACCGTATTCACGAAATTCCGTCTGTAATTGAAACTGGTCTTGAGCAAGGTATGATTGACATGAATCGCTCGCTTGCTCGCTTGGTCCAAAACGGAGATATTACTGTTGAGAACGCCTTCACGTACGCTGTCAATCCAAAGGGTCTTGAACGATTACTTTAATACTGACTTATGTTATTCAATTATAAAGCTGTCGATGTCACCAATCTCCAACGTGAGGGGACTGTGGAAGCGCCAACTATTGACGCAGCTATTTCAGCAATCCAAAAGCGCGGGTATACACTTATCTCAATCGATGAAGTAAATCCAAAAGAGGGGCTCGCTGGATTATTGAATGTAAAATTTACATTTTTCCAAAGTATTAGTAACAAAGACATTGTTATTTTTTCACGCCAAATCGCGACACTTTTTCAGGCGCAAGTATCACCTCTCCGTATTTTTAGACTTCTTTCAGCTGAAAGTGATAACCCACAACTGCAGGTGGTACTTAATCAAATTGTCGAAGATTTGCAAGCTGGTAGTTCCATCTCGCGAGCACTTGCTGCACACCCAAATGTATTCTCTTCTTTTTATGTAAACCTTGTTCGTTCAGGTGAAGAGTCAGGCTCGCTTGAGAAGACATTTGATTATCTTGCGGACTACCTAGATCGCCAGTATGAAGTAGTCGCAAAAGCGCGCAATGCACTTATCTATCCAGCGTTTGTTATTTCCATTTTTATTGGGGTGATGGCACTCATGCTTACCTTGGTGATTCCGAGTATTGCCAAGATTTTGACTGACTCAGGTCAGGAGCTTCCTATTTACACAAAAATTGTAATTGGGCTCTCAGACTTCATGGTCGATTATATTGGCTTGATTCTTTTGACTGTCGTTCTTGGTGGTGGGGCTTATTGGAAATTTATGCAAACTGATGTTGGAAAGCGTGCATACGATGAATTCATCATATCGATACCTTATATTGGTGATTTACAAAAAAAGCTCCTCCTTACACGTATTTGTGACAATATGGCAACGATGCTTTCAAGTGGAGTCTCTATTGTTCAGGCTCTCGAGGTAACTGCTGACGTGGTAGACAACCTGGTCTATAAAGAAATTATCGAAGCAGCACTCGTCGAAGTAAAGGGGGGACGTTCGTTTGCTGACTCTATTGCAGAATACTCAGAAATTCCAGGCGTTCTTACACAGATGGCAAAAGTGGGTGAGGAGACAGGAAGTTTGGCAGCGATCTTGAAGACACTTTCAAATTTCTATCGTCGCGAAGTAAACAATGCAGTCGACACACTCATTGGGCTCATTGAGCCAGCTATGATCGTATGTCTTGGTCTTGGCGTCGGTGTGCTTCTCGCTTCTGTCTTGATGCCTATCTACAATCTCACCAATAGCTTCTAGTTGTCCACTCTTTTAGTCAGGGAAATAGAACTGACCAGCGATATAATAAGTGTAGCCTCGTACAACGGGAGCTACTCATTTCAGATACACAGCTGATATCTGAAATGAGATATTACACTTACTTAATATTTTTAAAACATGAAAAGAACTCTCAACAAGGGTTTCACCCTCATCGAGCTTCTCGTCGTGATTGCCATCATCGGTATTCTCGCGGCGGTAGTGCTTGCGTCACTTAACGACGCACGTTCTAGTGGTACAAATGCATCAATCCAACAAACGTTGAACAACGTTCGTTCACAGGCTGAGATCTTCTACAATGCTCAATCACCAATCAGTTACACTGGTGTTTGTACAGATACAGACGTAGCGAGACTAACAGCTGCAATTGATGCAGCATCTGCGCCAATCACTTCAGTGGTAACCACCCTTGCTACTGCAGGAACCGCTTCTACTGTTATTTGTCACGTAGCGGCTAACGGTACTGCTTACGCTGTATCAGCTCCGTTGCTCCTCACTGACGCGACACAGCGATACTTCTGTGTTGACAGTGTTGGTGACGCTAGTATAAGTACGACAGCTCTCCCAGCCAGTCAGATTACTTGTCCATAACACAGATTTATCTGTGATACACAAAAAGCGCCGTACGGCGCTTTTTGTGTATATGTACCTATTTACTTGCTTATAAGAAGTATAATCAGTGTATAAGAATATGTTAAAAATTATGTTTAAAAAATCTTTAGGCTTCACACTCATTGAACTTCTTGTCGTAATCGCGATTATTGGCATATTGGCTGCGGTGGTACTCGCTTCTTTGAACGACGCACGTTCGAGTGGTACAAATGCATCAATCGAACAAACAATGAATAGTACTCGTTCACAGGCTGAGATCTTCTACAATGCTCAATCGCCAAATACCTACACTGGTGTTTGTGCCGACGCTGAAATTGTTCGACTCCTTGATGCTGTAAACAATACTTCGGTTCAAATTACTACTGTAGATGCGACTCTTGGTAACGCTGGAGACGATGTTACAGTTATTTGTCATGAGTCTGCTGATGGTTTGGAGTTTGCTACGGCTGCACCATTCTTACTTGGCGATACCCAGCAATACTTCTGTGTTGATAGTAGTGGTAACGCTGGTATTGAAACAGCGAGCTTACTCGCTAACGAAACCGTTTGTCCATAAGCGACATCACACAAACAAAAAGCACCTCAGGGTGTTTTTTGTTTGTGTGGATGCTTAGAAATCGACAGTACACATAGAGTATACTTACCTGTATGTCGGTAGAACTACTCAGGATTTCACCACTCTTATTTATCACGATATCCTTTCTTTACGGAGTGATTATTGGGAGCTTTCTAAACGTTTATATTTACCGTTTTCATACAGGAAAGTCATTATCGGGCCGTTCCCACTGTCTTTCATGCGGTACTCGTCTGTCTTGGTATGAACTTCTTCCGCTGGTTTCGTATTTAGGATTGCGTGGGAAGTGTCGAACATGTTGTTCTTTAATTCCTTCACGATACTTCATTGTCGAGCTTCTAACGGGAGTATTGTTTGCTGCAACAAGCCTGATTTCAAATGATCTTATTGAAATCCTCTATTTATGGATAGTTTCAGCGCTCTTGGTGGTAATTGCTGTGTATGACATTCGTCACTTTATTATTCCCGACGCACTCACATTCTCTCTTGTTGGTTTGATAGCACTTTGGACTCTCTATCGTTTCTGGCTCGGCGTTCCTCTTGTTACTTTGGGCACCGATATATTTGCAGCTTTGGCTGGAGTGGGGTTCTTTTTCTTTCTTTGGTTTATTTCTCACGGTCGGTGGCTTGGTTTTGGTGACGTGAAGCTTGCGTTTCCATTGGGACTATTGGTTGGAGCGCCGTATGTGTTTTCGATGATTGTCACCTCTTTTTGGATTGGAGCAGTGGTGAGCGTCACATTGGTCGTACTTTCTAAGTTTGAGAGGGGAAAACTGTACTTACGTTTCGCTACCCCGAAGCTTACAATTAAGAGTGTCGTACCGTTTGCACCATTTTTGATCGCTGGTTGTCTCTTGGTCCTTTTCACCCATCTCAATGTCCTCACTCTTTTCACATTCTAAGGCGTACTCACAAGTCCATACTCCGTCACAGGCGGGATTCGGTTTGATTGAACTTATGGTGAGTATAGCGGTGATGGCTATCGTTTCATCTATTATCTTAGTGAGACAGAATTCTTTCAATGGAGGTGTGCTCTTGCGTAGTCAGGCTTACGAAATTGCACTCTCTGCTCGTGAAGTCCAGCTCAACGCCGTGAGCGCTGTCGGTGTCGCCGGTAATTTTCGTACTCTGCAAGGGCTTCACTTTGATATTACAAACAACAGTGTCTATAGAATCTTTAGAGATGCCGATAACGACGGCTTTTTCGATCCAGCTGAATCTTTAGGGCAACAGGGGTCTCTCGATAACCGCTTTGAAATAAGAGCCATTCGACTTGGTGGGGTATCGATAAATGAAGTCTCTGTAGTTTTTGAGCGGCCAAATTTTGATGCTCGTTTCTTTAGTGCACCAAACAATGAAGTAACAACTGCTTCAAGTGTTCAAATTGACATTGCAACAAGGGGAGTAACAGGTACGAGTACAAATGTTCTTCGCACACTTGAAATTACTTCGACGGGTCAGATTATCGTACAATAAGTATATGCATTCGTCCTTCAATGAACAACGAGGCTTCACGATTATTGAGATGATTGTATCTTTGGGAGTTTTTTCCATTGTCATTACAATTGCTGTCGGTGCACTCTTGATGCTTGTGGCAACCAATCAGCGGCTCCAAACTGAACAGAGTGTGATGACAAACCTTTCATTTGCGCTCGATAGTATGACGCGTGAAATCCGCACCGGCACTCACTATTACTGTGATTCCTCAGGAAGCGTCAATGGCATTTTTGCTTCCTCATACAACCTTGATACCCTTGGTAATTCCTATCGGGACTGCACCAACGGACGTGGTAACAACCAGATTCATGGAATAGCCTTCAATGAAGGAGGTGACAGTATTTCTGGATCAAATAGTCGAATTCTCTATTACTTTAACCAAAACGATGGGAAAATTTACCGAAGGGTAGGGACTTCCGTAGAAGAGCCAATTACTTCAACTGGTATTTTTATTAGGGATATGTATTTTTACGTAGCTGGTTCTAAGCCTCTTAGTGCGGGTAATCCAGACTACAAAGATCAAGCCTCCGTAACAATCTTTATTGAAGCGGCTGAGTCTAGTAACCCTGCTGACGATTCGTATTATTTGCAAACGACGGTAACGCAACGAACACTCGATCTATGAAATACGCTTCTTCACAATCAGGATTTACGTTGGTGGAAACATTGGTTGCCATTACCATTTTGTTAATCGTTATGATTGGTCCCATGACCATCAGCTCACAGACAGCAAAAAGTTCGACATTTGCGAGTGAACAGGTGACGGCCTTCTTCTTGGCACAGGAGGGTGTTGAACTTGCTCAAAAAGCCAGAGATGACCTTTTGGTGCGTTCCTTTGCTAGTAATGCAATAGCTTCAGAACTCACACCATGGGCAACATTTACTAACACTAGCGCAGGACAATATAGCCACTGTTATGATGCGGTTGAAGGGTGTGGGCTGGAAATCCTTATTCACAATGGTCTGGGTGGAAATGATATTTCCACGCCAATTGATTGTGGTTCGCTCGCCGCTGCAAAACCACAAGTCTGTCACCTCTGGTATGCACCATCAAACGTACGTTCAAAATTCACACACACTGCTTCGGGCAATACGCAGACTCCATTTAATCGAAGGATTTACCTTACTCGCGTAAACGCTGATGAAGTTCTTGTTCGTTCGGTCGTGACATGGCAGAGTGGTAATATTCGAAATGAACAACGTGTTGAAGTAGAAAGTCGACTATTTAATTTGTATGGAAGTTAAAGTACAAAACACACTAAAAAAGGAAACCGGCTTCGCGCTTTTGATGACACTCATTGTGGTGTCCGTCGTGATTTCGATTGGCCTCACTGTTCTTGATTTGTCTATGAAACAGGTTCGACTTTCAACTAATGCGCGAGAATCGGAAGTTGCTTTTCATGCTGCAAATGCGGGAATGGAGTGTGCTCGCTATTGGAGGCGGATTGCATCGACCACTATGGAGCGAGGAGGTGCGATTACACCCGCGTGCTTTTCTGGAACACTAACAACCAATGTTGTGACCCCCGTTCCGGCAGCTAATTTGAGTGGTAATGGAGAGGCTTTTCGATATAGTTATGCCCTAACGTGGGATTTGGGGAATCACTGCACACAGGTAACAGCGCTCGTAGCATCTTCAACTGCTCAGGGAGCTGGACTCACTATTTCCAACATGCCCACACTTGTCAGCGGTTATCCTAACGGTAACACCAAAACCTGTGCAGCGGGTGAGCGGTGCACCGTGCTCTCAGTTCGAGGTTTCAATAGACCATGTACCAGCGTGACTGGCTATGGTGTCGTTCAGCGCGAAGTATTGCTACAATTCTAGGCATGTCTACCGCCGATAAGAAAAAACGTCTCGGACAACTTCGAGAGACTGTTGCCTTTCATCAAAAGCGTTATCATGAAGAAGACGCACCCGAAATTAGTGACGAAGCGTACGATGCACTAATTGAGGAGCTCCAAAAACTTGAGCTTGAGGTTGAAGGAAAAGTGAGTCGCGTGACGACAGCTGTCGGAGGAGCTGTTTCTGTGGCTTTTTCAAAGGTGACACATAAAGCGAAACAGTGGTCGTTTGATAACGTATTTGATGAGATTGAATTGTCTGAGTGGACAGCGCGTGTAGCTCGTCTCCTTAACGATGCTGATATAAAAGAGATACCTTCTTACGTTTGCGAGCACAAAATTGACGGGCTGAAATTAGTGATTGAATACGAAAAAGGTCGTCTTGTGCGAACCGCAACGCGTGGTAATGGTGAGATTGGAGAAGATGTGACACATACTGCCAGGACAATTAAGAGTTTGCCGCACACACTTTCAAAGCCAGTCAGTCTTTTGTGTGTTGGTGAAGTTTGGCTTGCAGACAAAGAACTGGAGCGAATTAATGATGAGCGTAGGGTGGCAGGGGAAGCGTTGTTTGCAAATCCCCGAAACGCTGCGGCGGGTTCACTCCGTCAACTTGATCCAGAAGTCTCTCGACGTCGCAATCTTTCGCTCACCGTCTATGACCTCGACCTTTTGACTGTTCATGATAGCGGTGTGGTAGTTCCCAAAAGCCAGCTTGATGAATTAAAACTACTGAAGTCACTTGGGCTTCCCACAGACAAAAATATTAAACATTGCAAGACGCTTAATGAGATCCAGGCTTTTTATGATACATGGAAAGAAAAGCGTGATTCACTGGCGCACGGTATTGATGGGGTTGTTATAAAGGTGAATGAAGTTTCACTTCAAAAGGTACTTGGCTACACCGCCAAGGCACCACGTTTTGGGGTCGCATATAAATTCCCAGCAGTTGAAGCGACGACGGTTGTCGAAGACATTCAGCTTCAAGTTGGGCGGACTGGAGTCATAACTCCAGTAGCACACTTACGTCCCGTGCGTATCGACGGTTCAACGGTCTCTCGCGCAACGCTTCATAATGAAGACAATATTAATCGACTTGATGTTCGTGTCGGCGACACAATTATCCTACGAAAGGCGGGTGATATTATCCCAGAAATCATCTCAGTGATTACCACCCTTCGTCCTATCAAAACAAAACCGTATAAATTTCCAAGTAAAGTCGCTGAGTGTGGTGGTGACGGTAGTATTGAGCGAATTCCTGGAGAAGCAGCGTATCGCTGTGTCTCTCGTGATTCGGGAGAATTACATCGCCAGCGCTTATACTACTTTGTTGGCAAGACTGCGATGAATATCGATGGTGTCGGTCCTAAGATCATCGATGCATTTTTAGATAATGGACTTATCGCAACTCACGCTGACCTCTTCACCCTCACTGCGGGTGACATTAGGGATTTTCCCGGCTTTAAAGACAAGTCAGCTGAAAATATTATAAGTGCCATTAATGCAGTGCGAAGCGTTCCTCTCCATCGATTTTTGGTTGGACTTTCGATTGATAATGTTGGTGAAGAAACAGCTCGCTTGCTTGCCGATAGGTTTGGGAATATTACCGCGCTCAGAAAAGCATCAGTTGAAGATATTGCTTCGCTCTACGGAATTGGGGATGTGGTCGCCGAAACAATCCATGCTTGGTTCCAAGATAAAAATCACCTTCATATGGTAGACGAACTACTTCGATACGTCACACCAGAAGTTGAGCGAGCAGTGTCGGCGACCCTAGAGGGGAAGACCTTTGTCCTTACTGGCACACTTGAGCATTTCTCTCGCGATGAAGCCAAGGACGAGATTCAGAAACGAGGAGGTAAGGTATCAGGAAGTGTCTCAAAAAAGACCGACTATGTGGTCATTGGAGCAGAAGCGGGGAGTAAGGCGGATGAAGCAATGAGACTGGGAGTACCGATGCTCGACGAAACCGCTTTTTTGAAACTAATAGCAAAGTAGGATATGATGCGCGCATGAAACGAGAAGATATCGCGCACCTTGGAACTTTAGCGCGCATTGAATTATCAGAGGCAGAATTGCAAAAATTAGAAGGAGAACTTTCGTCGATTGTGTCGTACGTGAGCGTTATTTCTGATATCGCATCTCTTGATGCTGATATGACACCCCAACTCGGTGCTCGTCACAATATCTTTCGTGCCGATGAAGTCACAAATAAACCCAATGAATACACTGCAGATATGTTGGCTGAAATGCCAGCTACCGATGGTCGTTATATGAAAGTTAAAAAAATCTTAGGAGGTACCGACTAATATGAAAACAATTTCTGAATTACGTACTGCCTTTATTTCGGGTAGCTACACACCAACTCAGGCCATTGAAGATTCGCTCAAGGTGATTGCGCAGAGAAATGGAGAGATAAACGCTTTTCTTGATGTCTATGAGGATGCGAAGGAAGCAGCAGAAGTTGCTACTGGTCGATACACAGAAGGGGGTGATCTACCACCACTCCTAGGTATCCCTGTCGCTATCAAGCAGAACATCCTTATAAAAGGGAAGCGTACAACGGCATCTTCTAAGATGCTTGAAAATTATACTGCAACCTACGACGCGACCATCATCAAGCGGCTCCGTGATGCAGGAGCTATCTTCGTTGGGGGAACCAATATGGACGAATTCGCCATGGGTGGTTCAACTGAAAACTCAGCTTTTGGTGTGACAAAGAATCCACTTGATACAACACGTGTACCAGGCGGTTCTTCTGGAGGTTCAGCAGCAGCAGTTGCAATGGGGGCGGTGCCTGTGGCTATCGGTACTGACACGGGCGGTTCGATTCGTCAGCCAGCAAGCTACTGTGGCCTGGTCGGATTCAAACCGACCTACGGAGCGGTTTCTCGCTATGGACTTATCGCCATGGGCTCAAGTCTCGACCAAGCTGGTCCACTGACCAATAGCGTTGCTGATGCTGAACTTGTACACGAGGTAATGGCTGGGCTTGATACTCATGATGCGACCACTATCGCGTCAGATACATACCCTGCTGTCCCTTTAAAAGACATCTACACTTTTGGAGTTCCTCGCGACTTCATGAAAAGTGGTGTTGATACTGATGTTCTCGAAATATTTGAAAAACATCTTGAACTTCTAAAATCACAAGGCCACACGATTGTTGATATTGATTTGCCATTGTTTGAAAAGGGACTCGCTGCGTATTACATCGTGATGCCAGCAGAAGTATCTTCCAATCTCGCTCGCTTTGACGGTATTCGCTACGGCTTCTCAGCTCCAGCTGACAATCTTCTCGATGTCTACCAAAAGTCTCGTGCAGAAGGATTTGGAGCAGAAGTGAAGCGTCGTATTCTCCTTGGTACACATGTACTGTCTTCTGGTTACTACGATGCATATTATGGTAAAGCCGAACTCGTACGCCGTAAGATGAGACAAGAGCTTAAAGAAGTCTTCAAAACTGTTGATATCATCCTTACACCAACAGCTCCAACACCCGCCTTTAAAATCGGAGAACAAGAGGATCCTCTTGCGATGTACAGCCAGGACATTTTCACCGTACCAGTAAATCTCACTGGTGTTCCCGCCCTCACTTTTCCTATGGGAATCGCAAATCGTGACGGAAGTCAGCTTCCAGTTGGGGTACAATATATAGCGCCACTAGGTGGTGATGCTCGTCTCTTCAGTATTGGAAAGAAAGTCTACGACGAGCGACTTTAACGCTCATGGAACCATCCCAATATCAATACATTGCTTCCGCAACAGTAAGCACCAGTGACGCAATTCAACCTGTCGGGGTTGGTTTTGATATTTTTGCCATCATCATTCATATTCTAGGAAGTAACGAAACCACCTCATCGCTTCTCAGTGTTAGTGGCTTCGTTGGGGTACTCAACGTGCTCTGGGGTATTTTTGTATTCTTTTCCTTCCTCGCATCTATCACAATGCTCGTGCTCTATGCGTACGCCTCAACACGTCGTTGGCAGTTTTATGCGTTAAGCGACAAAGAGCTTCGTGACGCCGAGGCACTTTACGACGAACTCTATCGTGGGGTAAAGAAAAATAGTCGTCTTGATGATGTCTTCATGCATATTGAGTCTGACAATCCAAATGATTGGAAGCTTGCAATTATTGAGGCTGATATTATTCTTGACGATCTTTTAAAGCAAAAAGGCTACGTCGGAAGTTCGCTTGGTGAACGCCTCAAAAGTATTGCACCCGCTCAGCTCAATACGCTCAACGATGCCTGGGAAGCGCATAAAATCCGTAATCGAATTGCTCACGATGGCGCGGACTTCGTCCTCACTCATCGTCTCGCGCAAGACACCATCAACCGCTACCGTCGGGTCTTTACAGAGTTTGGGATGTAATTGTTGCCAGAACGCTGTTTTTAGTGTATGTTTCTGTCACTCTGTTCGTCTATTTTATACAAACAGCGCAAGTAAAGCGGGGTAGAGGAGAGGTACCTCGGGAGGCTCATAACCTCCAGACCCCGGTTCGATTCCGGGCCCCGCAACAAGATTCCAAAATCGTCCTAGCTACCATGCTCGGGCGTTTTGGGTATTCCTAGAATTGTGCTATCTTGTTGTCGGTGAAGAGTTCCTTTACCATTCTCACATTCAACCATCACTCAAGGAGGTAAGTATGGAAAGTGCGAGCAATAACCCAGCAATTGACTTCTGGAATCATCGACTGAAAAATCGTGAAGACCAAGAATTTCGGGTGAGATGCGGCGACTGGATATACCCCAGTCGCGATAGCACTACAGGTACAAAGTATCCGATTGCATTTCCTCTCGTCGCCAATCTGTTTATGCAGTCAAGTGAGCGTGAAAGGCCTGTGAGTAGTCAAAGTCGAATCGACTTTCACCTCGATAGCCCTCGATCTGTCGTTGTGGAATTTCTCGATAATGGCAAGGCTATTCACATGAAGCGACTCGTTAACGAGAAAGAGGAAGATTTCTCTCGCCAACTTAATTTTTTTCTCGAATACGACATCCATAAATTGGCTCGTTGGGAAGAGATACGTCACTCACACGGTGCCCATGGTGATAAGTGGTGGCCTAGCATCTGGCTGATGAGTGCGCTGCTCAATGCCTACACCTCAAACATGGATTTGCCTGACGGTGTGACATTCCGTCGAGCGACTATTCCTGAAATCGAGTCACTAGGAAGTTGGTAAACATTCACGCGGCCCACTGCATCGAAAGATGTAGTGGGCCGTTAATACTTTATGAACTCATATTTCTGAGGTCTTTTACCAGCTGATTCCAACTAACTAATATCTCTGCAACAATAATAGAAAAACCCGCCAAAAGAAAAACGGCGGGTTTTTCTTTTGGCGGATTTATGCCGCGAGTGCCATTTCGCCTTCCTGGAAATTCCAAGAGCGATATGCAGTGAGTGTTGAAGGGGGCGTTTGGGCGCGAGCCTCCACCGCCTCTCTCTCTAGTGGTGTGTATACATAGAGAGTGACTGGAAGGTGGCTACTGGCAATCGCCGACATAATATCTGGAACGTTTGCCCCGTCTCGTTTACCGATGTGTCCCGTACCTACCTTCACCATAGAAAAGGTTCGGTTCGAAGGCTCTGTGTGCCAAAGGTAATCCATGCCGAAGCGGATGTACTTATCGGCACCAGTCCACCCATCAGTACCAATCTTGTGACAGATGATGAGGTGAAGTCGTCGCTCTTTATCAAATTCAAAACTGAAGACTGTGCCAAGTGGTATTGGTTGCTTGTGTTGAATTTGCCAAGTGAACGGAAGTCCGATACCAAAGACTTCCTTGAGCTCAGTGTTCATGCCGATGATGATGTCGTTTGGATTTGAAGGGTTTAGGATATCTCCCTGAATAACGTCTAAGATCATGACCATCCTCCTTATTTGGTGTCAAAAAGACTTTAGCAAACATTAGCGGAATGACAAGGTCATTCCATGTAGGATGCTTTTTGCTATACTAGCCCCGTATGCAATGCGTCATTCTAGCTGCTGGTAAAGGTACTCGACTTCGTCCACTTACTGATAATTGTCCTAAGCCACTGGTGACTGTGGCGGGGAAGACACTGCTCGACCATATTGTGAGCTCGCTCCCGAGTGCAGTAGATGAGCTTATTATTGTGACAGGATATCTTGAGGAGCAAATCAAAGCGCACTGTGGAGCGGAATTTCATGGGCGCAAGGTGACGTACGTGACACAGACAGAGCAAAAGGGAACGGCGCACGCGCTGTGGCTCTGCAAAGACTTGCTAAAGGGACGCTTCCTCTTTATGTTTGCCGACGATCTCCATGGCCCTAATGATATCGCTCGCGCGACTTCATATACTCGGTCTATGCTCACACTCACGACCAACAATCCAGAACGGTTCGGCATTGTTGTGCGTCACCCAGACGGAACGCTCGCAGAGATGATAGAAAAACCAGAACATCCTCCGTCTAACCTTGCTTCAACTGGGGTGATGGTACTCGACACACACATCTTTGAATATGAACTCAAGCACGAAAAGAATGGCGAGTATTACCTCACTGATGTGATTGCCGAGTATGCTAAGGATTACCCGATTGCCGTGGTGGAACAAAACCTTTGGATTCCAATTGGCTACCCAGAAGACATAGAGAAAGCCGAAACGATCCTCTCGAGTCTCAATCGATAAGAAAAGCACCACCCTTTCGGGTGGTGCTTTCATTTGTGTCGATGGGAAGATTTGAACTTCCGACCCCAGCTTTATGAGTGCTGTGCTCTAACCAACTGAGCTACACCGACAATATGAGCGTGGCGCTAGAGTACTACATTTTTCTTCGCGCTTCAATAGCAAAACCCAGTCCTTTCGGACTGGGTTTTGTGTTGCGCGAGCGAAGGGACTCGAACCCTCGACCTTCCGCGTGACAGGCGGACGCTCTAACCAGCTGAGCTACGCCCGCAAATAACCATGTATTTACGGTGGCACGAGTATAGCGGTTTTGCCTAAATTTTGCAATGCTATACTTTACCTATGAAAGACAGTACTTCTTGGGCACTTTGGATATTTAACGCCACTTATCTCTTTTGGGGTGGAGCCTTCTTTTTGCAAGATCTTAATATCGAGTTTGTCATTTATGTTGCGGTGATTATTGTCATAATCGGTGGTGTGCTTCTGACTGCACACAAAACACTGTTTCCGCCATGGCAACTCTGGCTTCTCTCGGTGTGGGGACTTATGCATGTACTTGGCGGGGCAGTTGCTGTCGATGGTGGGGTACTCTTTGGGTACCGCATCTATCCGTTCCTTGATTTGGGTGGAGATTTCTATGTTCTCAAATACGACCAAATCGTACATGCGTATCTCTATGGGGTCGTGGCTGTCATGGCCTACCATCTGCTTCGTAAATCTTTTTCTATCAAAAAGTATTCATTACTGGTTGCGCTTTTTGCAATTATGACATCAGTAGGGGTGAGTGCTCTTAATGAAATTATGGAATTTCTTATCGCCGTCACTGTCGAACGCAATGGCGTCGGTGGTTACGAAAACGCCATGCTTGATTTGATATTCAATCTCAGTGGGGCAATTATTGCGGTTACGTTTTATGTGCTGATTGCCAGGGAACAATCAATTCTTGAAAAGTAAGATAGAAACTGTTTATAGTAGACTATATTTATAATATGGTCATACTATACTACAGATGTGATACAAAAAGATTACCTTGAACAAAAATATATCAAGAAACTTTTTTCAGTTTCTGTAATAGCCAAAGAGTTGAACTGCTCAGAAAGTAAAGTTACATATTGGATTCAAAAACATGGTCTGAAGAAGCGGACCATCTCTGAAGCACAATATGTAAAAAGAAATCCTGAAGGTGACCCCTTCATATTCAAGTCTCCCCAGACGGAAGGTGAGTGGTTTCTTTATGGTCTTGCTCTCGGTTTGTACTGGGGAGAAGGAAATAAAAAATCAAAAACAGCCGTCAGAATTGGAAATACTGACCCTGATTTGTTACGGTATTTTTTGGACTTCCTAATACAGATGTATAGAGTTGATGTCTCTCGACTTAGGTATGGACTACAGATATTTACCGACATCGACCCAGAAAAAGCAAAAATGTTTTGGTGTGTAAAGCTTAATGTTTCACCAATGAGTTTTCAAAAGATCATAGTTACTCCATCGGTGAAAAGAGGAACATATACACAAAAAAGTGAATATGGAGTACTTACAATCCATTTTTCAAATACGAAAATTCGTGATACTATCGTCGACGCAATCGAAGCATTGCGCCGACAAACATATGCCAATGTAGCTCAGTCGGTAGAGCGCGTCCATGGTGGGTCGCCAGACCCCGCCCGCTCACTACGCAAGTAGTGGGATGAATCCCGAATAACGGTTAATAGCCAGTGTGATGGCCAAGACCGTGGCGGACAACTTACTTTCAAGTTGTCCACCCGAACGACTGACAAGGGAGTGCCCTCGTGGTGCAAGATACAGTCTAGCCTCTCAATACCACATGTATAAATGAGAGTGTAAGCGAAGGACGAGGTCTCCAGTTCAATCCTGGACATTGGCTCAAAAAGAAAAGCCACGCGCCATAGGCGCGTGGCTTTTCTTTTTGCTATACTCATTCTCATGTCCGACTCCCAATCACGAATTACTGAAATTGAAACCGCTATGCTCGAGCCGACTTTTTGGAATGACCCAAAGACAGCGCAGGCAATGATTAAAGAACTTCAAGAGCTTAAGGATGTAGCAGAAGGTGGTGGTAAATATGACAAGAATAACGCAGTCTTTACCATTGTGGCTGGAGCTGGTGGCGATGATGCTGAAGACTTTGCACGTATGCTGGTGGAGATGTACCAACGCTACGCAGAGAAAAGAGGCTGGAGTGTTATGGTTGTCGACGACAACGAAAACGATCATGGGGGGTATCGTAACATTACTTTCGAGGTGACTGGAAAGGGTGCCTACGGCACCCTTCAGGGAGAATCAGGTGTCCATCGACTCGTGCGTATCTCTCCATTCAATGCTAATGGTAAGCGACAGACCTCTTTTGTGTTGGTTGAAGTATCGCCAGAAATTGAAGACGTGAGTGCTGTTGCGCTTAAAGAGGACGATTTGGAGATTTCCTTCGCGCGCTCTGGTGGTGCTGGCGGACAGAATGTAAACAAGCGTGAGACCGCGGTGCGTATCGTGCATAAGCCAACCAGCATTTCCGTCAATGCTTCAACCGAGCGTTCCCAACAACAAAACCGCGAGCGTGGCCTGAAGCTCTTGGCTGGGAAGGTGTTTACATTTGAAGAGGCACAACGAACACGTGAGCTTCAAGGTCTCTCGGTTGAGAAAACCTTAAAAATTGAATGGGGGAGTCAGATTCGCTCGTACGTGCTCCATCCGTATCAGTTAGTGAAAGACCATCGTACTAATACCGAAGTTCGCAATATCGACGCAGTCCTTAATGGTGACATAGAACCGTTTATTGTGGCTGGGCAGGCCAATACCTAACGTGATATAATGTATCTATCTATGATTTATTTTGATAATGTTTCAAAGCTCTACAACGATGGACGTTCCGCTGCACTACAAGAAGTAACCTTCCAAGTAGCGCCGAAGGAATTTGTCTCAATCGTCGGCCACTCTGGTGCGGGCAAGACAACTCTTCTCAAAATGATTATTGCCGAAGATAGACCAACAGGAGGACAGGTTTTTTTTGAATCTCTCGACATCCATCAGATTCCTCGCACCAAACTACCGAGTTACCGTCGTAAGATTGGAACAGTCTTTCAAGACTTCAAGCTCCTCTCTAACAAGACCGCCTACGAAAATGTCGCTTTTGCTATGGAAGCAAATGGTCGAACCGATGCCGAAATTGCAGAGAATGTACCCCAGGCACTCGCACTGGTTGATCTCGACGATAAAGTCTGGAATTTTCCGCACGAACTCTCTGGTGGGGAAAAACAACGTGTTGCTATCGCGCGAGCGATTGTAAATCAACCTGACATCATTATTGCTGATGAACCAACTGGTAACCTTGATCCCATTGCTACCTATGAAATTGTGCAGATTCTCCGCAAGATTAACGAGCTTGGCACTACCGTTATTATGACCACCCACAACAAGGGCGTGATTGATGAAATTGAGCGGCGCGTCATTACCATGGACGGTGGTCGGATAGTTCGGGATGACTCAAAGGGTAAGTACGTACTATAATCAAACTATTATGATGATGACTGGTATTCGTAGAGTAGTGAAGGCGGGGTTTGTTGGTTTTTGGCGGAGTGCCTATGTGTCGCTCGCTTCCATTTTTGCGCTTACGGTAGCGCTCTTTGTGATTGGGGCAACGATGTTTCTTGATCAGCTCCTCACCACCTCTTTAAATGCACTCCAATCAAAAGTAGATATCAATGTGTACTTCGTGCCGTCCGCACCACAAGAAGAAATTGATCGTCTTGAGACAGCACTTGAAGCCATGCCTGAAGTTGAGTTTGTAACGTTCACTTCCCGTGAAGACGCCCTCGAAGAATACCGAATGAAAAATCAGAATGACGAGGTGGCTATGCAAGCGCTTGAGGAGCTCAACGAAAACCCGCTCGGTGCCAATCTTTCCATCCAAGCCAAGGACACCACCCAATACGAAAAGATTTCTCAATATCTCAGTGAACAACAGGCAAATGAACAAACACAAGTGCCAGTCATTGATAATGTAAACTACCTTGATAATAAGGACTCCATCGACCGCCTCACCTCAATCATCAATGCCACCGAAAAGGCCAGCTTCATCGTGATGATTGTACTCCTCGTCGCGTCCGTCCTGATTACTTTCAACACTATTCGCCTCGCTATTTACACCGCTCGTGAAGAAATTGCTATCATGCGACTCGTCGGTGCGAGCAATATGTTTATCCGTGGCCCATTCATGCTCCAAGGCTTCATGTATGGCTTCTTAGCAGGTATTCTGGCGCTCATTATTTTCTACCCCATTCTCGTCTGGCTCGGCCCACGAACCGAAACCTTCTTCGAGTTTAACCTCCTCACATATTACTTCGAAAACTTCGGCTACATCTTCTTGGTGCTTGTCGGTATTGGTGTCGTGCTCGGACTTGTTTCCAGTACCCTCGCGATTGCTCGTCACTTAAAAACCTAACCATCTACATATATGACTATCAAAACTAAAGCGTCACAATCCTCTTCGACGCCTAAGTACATCTTTGTTGTGGGTGGCGTCATGAGTGGTGTGGGGAAGGGTGTCACATCATCCTCAATTGCACTACTTCTGTCAGCCCGTGGGTTCAATGTGACAGCAATGAAAATCGATCCATACATCAATGTCGATGCAGGAACCATGAACCCAACTGAGCACGGGGAGACGTTTGTGCTCAAGGATGGTCTTGAAACTGATCAAGACATGGGTAACTACGAGCGATTTTTAAATAAGGACTTACCGTCGCTCAATTACATGACCACTGGTAGTGTCTATCTTTCTGTTATCCAAAAGGAACGTAATCTCGAATACAAAGGTAAGAATGTCGAAGTGGTGCCAGATATTCCATTTGAAGTCATTCGTCGTATCAAAGCGGCACAGAAGGAAGCAAAAGCCGATGTGGTGCTTGTTGAGGTCGGAGGAACGGTGGGTGAATATCAAAACGTCCTTTTTCTTGAAGCAGTGCGCATGATGAAGACAGAAGCTCCGAATGATGTGGCGGTGGTGATGGTGAGCTATCTTCCAGTGCCAGGTTCAATCGGTGAAATGAAAACCAAACCAACGCAGACCGCAGTACGCACACTCAATAGTGCAGGAGTATTTGCCGACCTCATTATCGCGCGTAGCCCAATGCCAGTTGATCAAAAGAGAAAGGAGAAAATTGCGACGTTTTGTAATGTGCGAGCAGAGAATGTTATTTCAGCTCCCGATGTTTCCAGTATCTACGATATCCCGCTCAATTACGAAACTGACAAGCTCTCACTTCGTCTTTGTGAACAGCTCGGACTCTCTACCAAAAAAGCTCCCGATCTTACGGCGTGGAAGAAATTTGTCTCGCGTTCAAAGAGTGGTGTTGATACAGTGAAGATTGCCGTCGTGGGGAAGTATTTCAACTCAGGAGACTTTGTGCTTTCCGATGTCTACCTCTCTGTGCTTGAAGCTATCAAGTACTCTGCCTACTCGCTCAATCTCAAGCCAGAAATCACCTACCTCGGAGCACAAGATTTTGCGAATAAAGAGAAATTAAAGGAACTCAAAAAATACGATGGCATATTAGTTCCGGGCGGATTTGGTGCAACAGGTATCGATGGAAAACTTAATGTGATTGAATACGCACGCAAACAAAAAATCCCATACTTCGGTATTTGCTACGGTATGCAACTTGCAGTGCTTGAATACGCCAAGAATGTTCTCAAACTCGGTGACGTCTCAACCGAAGAAATCAATCCAAAAGCCAAGCATTTGGTTGTCGGTATCATGGAAGAACAGCGCGAAAAAATCGCCAAGAAAGATATGGGAGGTACCATGCGTCTCGGTCAATATGAGGCCGTACTTAAAAAGGGCACCCACGCTCAGAAAGCATACAAAGCAAGCAGTATCATTGAACGTCACCGTCACCGCTATGAAGTCAATAATGCATATGTCGCTGACCTTGAGAAAGCGGGTCTCGTATTCAGTGGCACCTCACCTGACGGACACCTGATGGAAATCGCTGAGCTTCCAGCTAGCACACACCCCTTCTTCCTTGGTGTCCAATTCCACCCCGAATTACAAGCCCGCCCTCTCACCCCACACCCACTTTTTACCGCCTTTGTGCGAGCGAGCTACGAAAACAAGTAGGTAGAAACGTGAAAAGAAATATGTTAGTGTAGTCTGCGCATCGCTAATGCAATGCGACACTACCCGCACCATGGTGCGAACAATCCTTGGCGGATCGTCTAATGGAAAGCAAAGCTTTCTGTCATCGCTCGCTCGGTCATGCAAGAGTAAACTCTTGCGCGACCCTCGCTCGCTCGACAGGAGGACTATCGTCCTCCCATTAGACTCCACCAAGGAAAGATCTTGGCGGATCGTCTAATGGTAGGACTACGGTTTTTGGTGCCGTCTATCGGGGTTCGAGTCCCTGTCCGCCAGCAATTGACACTTCGAGTAAATAGTTGTATTTTGATGGCGAAATAAGTTCTTGAAAGGATAGGAAATGGAAGAACTCCTTACACTTCTGCAAAGTGCGGAAACCCAACTCTGCGTAGCTCGGGGTAATCTCGATCGTGTCCAGTCCTTGGCTGATGAGACTTCAGAATTGTTCAATCGTTGCGTTAAGTTGATTGATGAAACAAAGCAATTTGATGAATCGCTCTTCGCAAAAAAAGTTGCGCTTGTCATTGGTCTCAAAACCACGTTACAAGCTATCAATGCTAGATATAAAATCCGCGTATCAGACCGCTGGCTTATCATGACAGATGGGCCGTTGAAGGTTAAGCTAGACTATAAAAAGGGTAGGGACACATTGCTGCTTCTTGAATGCTGGCGGAAGTTTACGGGTTATTTGGATAGGCAGGGCATCCTTTGGGATTTTTGCAGTCAAGCGATTGCGGAAATCAATTCTTATCTCGAAGCAATAGCGACCGATAGCTCGCGAGGTGATGGACTCGAGAATTATGAAAAGGTCCTGCTTCAAATCCGTGATCTGAAAGAGCTAATAGAGGCATAAGCCTCGAAACTCGGTATTTATTGCCACCACAGCCCGCTTAGTCGGGCTGTGATTATTTATGACATAAAAGTTCTAACATCGTGCCAGACGAGCCAGCTCGTAAGAAAAGCACCCGTAAGGGTGTTTTTCTGTACAAGAGCTGTCGATCAAATAACAGTCTGGGAGACTGTTACGGGGGACTCGAAAAGGTTGCTAACTATTTTGTAAAAATAGCGACAACCTGTACTGAAGCTGTAAGCTTCGAGCCTCAGACAGCTAGCAGATTTGACAATTTATTTCATTATTGTATTTTGTGTTGAGCTAGTAAAGGAGATGTAGGTCATGTTAGTCACACCTGAGCGTATTAGAGAATTGGGAAAAATCTATTTAAACCAGGACGGAGTCGAACAGCTTGAGGGTTATCTAGACAATGACGATATCGAAAACGCAAAGATTATGCTTCTTGGTACATTTGATAGGCTCTGGAAGGAAAATGATTTGAATGACAATGAAGCGAAGCAGCTTTACTCAGAGCTGGGAATTAGCCCCGAAAAGGCTTCAAAACTCCGCCAAGCAAGCGGTAAGATGTAAAGAAAGGGCCACCACTTTTATGGTGGCCCTTATTAGTTAGTAAAAGTAAGTTCCAACTTCATCCCAAACAGCCAGCTACAGCAATTAAGCTATATTTATCAATATGAAAAGTTTGAGTCCTGGTATGAGGTATACTTTTTATTATGAAAAAGATGGACATTAAAGTTTTCTATCAAAAAAATAAATCTTCAGACTGTGGACCCGTGTCTACCCAGATGGTTTTGAATCATTTTGGTAAAGGGATGAGCCTTGAAGAAATCAAAGCAAAAATGACTTATGTGCCTGGAGGTACTTATATTTATGATAATGGCCTTGTTGTTTTAAGAAAGGGTCTGTCTGCTGAACTTGTCACTGCAAACCCACTTCTCTTTAAGCAGGAGGAAAGAGTTTCCTTAAAAAATGAGCAAGATGTACTAAAACATTTGAATTCCATAAAACGAAAGAAAAATTCGAAAAAAAGTGCGATAACACTTTTTCAGGATTTTATTAAAAATGGAGGGAGGGTAAAGGTTCAGATACCAACTATCGAACACATAGTGAAGGCAATAGACAATAACAAGCTCATAATTGGTTTATTGTATGGCGGAGCATTAGGTAGAAGAGAAGGGGGCTTCCACTTCATTGTTGTCACTGGGTACAAAAAGGGTTTTGTGCACATTAATAATCCTGGAAAGAGAAGTCGACAAGGGTGGTTTCCAGAGAAAGATTTTCTCTATGCTCTGCATTCCTCAACTTGCGTAGATGTTGATAATGGTTCGCTATTGATTGTGGGTGAATAGAAAGTTCGCGTCTCTGCCTACGTAGCTAGTAACCAATAGCCCTTGATTGTAAGTAGTAAAAAACCCTCCCCGCTGGGGAGGGTTCTGTTTTCAACGAGGTGGGCGAGGGATTATCTTCTGTGTCAGTTGCCACTGTCCACCAATAC
>JAGOON010000006.1 GCA_017992505.1 Minisyncoccota bacterium
TGAGTTCAACATTTTCAAGCTTACTCCCCAGATCATCACTGATTACTTGTGCACCAGTTGTTGCTGCAATATCAGTGAGCATCTCTTTCTTTCGATCACCATACCCAGGAGCCTTTACCGCCAAGACGGAGAATCCACCCTTGAGTTTATTGACCACAAATGTCGTGAGGGCTTCGCCTTCAACGTCATCCGCAATAATCACAAGTTCTTTCTTGCCCGATTGCGCAATTTTTTCGAGTAGTGGGAGAATTTCCTGTACTGAGGAAATCTTTTTGTCAGTGATAAGAATTTGAGCATTTTTGTATTCTGCCTCCATTCGTTCTGGATTGGTCACCATATATGGAGACACATAACCTTTATCAAACTGCATTCCTTCAGTGAGTTCTGTTTCGATACCAAATGATTGTGATTCTTCAACAGTCACAACCCCATCCTTCCCTACTTTGTCGATAGTTTCTGCAATTTTTTCACCGAGTTCGGCGTCTTCAGCTGAAATAGTTGCCACCTGTTTAATTTCTTCAATAGAAGAAATTTTGGTTGCCATTTCCTTAAGTGCAGCAACAACATCATGTGATGCGTGCTCCATACCGCTTCGTACCGCCATTGAGTTGATACCCATGGTAGTTTGTCGAAGTCCTTCATTGAAGAGCGCCTGGGTCAACACAGTGGCTGTAGTGGTACCGTCACCAGCTACTTCGTTGGTCTTTTGTGCCACTTCCTTGATGATTTCAGCGCCCATGTTTTCAAATTTATCTTTGAGAACAATTTCTCTCGCAATAGACACACCATCATTTGTAATAGTCGGACCACCAAAGCCCTTGTCGAGAATCACGTTACGACCTCGTGGACCAAGAGTAACCTTAACTGCGTTCGCAACAGTATCAACACCCTTCTGTAGCTTCTTCTTTACTTCCTCTCCGTAAATTACTTGTTTAGCCATAATTTTTCCTAATTAACGAACACTCCTAAAATGCTCGCTTCGTTCACAATGTAATATTCAGCCTTATCGACAGTAAGCTCGTCGTAGCCATATTTCGAAAAAACGATATGGTCGCCAACCTTCACATCAAGCGCAAGGCGCTTTTCTCCTTCTTCGTCCCACTTGCCTGGACCAACAGCAATTACCACACCTTGTTCAGGCTTTTCTTTCTTGGCGGAATCGGGAATGATAATGCCAGACGGTGAGGCAGTTCCTTGCTCTTCTGGTGTAAGCGGACGGACGATCACTTTGTCATTCAGTGGTCGGATGGGACTTGTTTGTTCAGACATACATCAATATAAAGATTAAGAACTTGTTAAGTAAATACAATACGACGAAATACCTCCGTTTCTTTCGTTCGTCGCGACGTTATTATACGGTAGCGATATTAGATTGCAATTTAGATGTAAATCACTTATCTTAAGTCCAGAAATTGACATAAGGAGTTTAGCGATGAGCTTTGAGATCATCATGAATATGTATGTCTTACCTGCTGGTTGCCTTTTAATAGGAATCAGTTATTTGCTAAGAGGTCGAAAGAAGTACGACCCCCAGTCTCATGACTCTATTTCCGTAAAGGATGAAGTCTCGCTTGGGCTTGGAATACTATTCCTCGCAATGGCATTATCAATAGTACTCAAAAATATCGGCATTTATTAAAATACTTGATACTGGTCGGGTTTGTCTGTGACAAACCCGATTTTTTAATAGCTTGCGATTATGACTTTTCTTTGTTATATTCTCAGACGCATGAATATTATCGATTCAGTGCTTCCAGCACTGCCGTATATCCAGATAATCCTCTCCGTCCTCCTCGTTGCATCAATTCTCTTGCAACAGCGTGGTTCTAGTTTGGGGGGTGCATTTGGTGGCGACAACTTTAGTTCAGCCTTTCACAAACGCCGTGGCGCAGAGCTTTTCCTCTTTAAATTCACGACTGGTATCGCAGTACTCTTTGTATTAACTGCGCTCCTTGCCCTCGTGGCCTAAACCCGCATTTTTTGCGTATGAGAAAAGACTAGGTGTGAATACCGACCTTTTTGACTCACCCGCTTCCAAATACAGATAACCACTTTCATTATATGAATCCAAACCGTCGACCAAAATTTCGTCTGTTCGACCGACTCCTTGCGCTCATTGAAGCGTCAAAACCGAGCGACCGCTTACTCCTCCGAGTGCTCTTTTTTGCGACACTTTTTTCCGGCATCTTTCTGCTCTATACCGTGAGCAAAGAATATTCAGAACCAACACCAATTAGTGGTGGGACATTTACCGAAGGAATCGTCGGGACACCTCGTTTCATCAATCCCGCGCTCGCGACCACTCGCGTAGACCAAGACCTTACAGCACTCCTTTTTAGTGGATTGATGAAAATTGACGAAACTGGCACGCTCATTCCTAATATTGCTGAGTCGATTACCGTATCTGAAGATGGACTCACATATAACGTGATCGTTCGAAAAGACATCCGTTTTCATGACGACAAACCACTCACTGCGCGCGATGTTATCTTCACTATCCAGATGATTCAAAACCCTGACCTTAAAAGTCCCCTCCGTGGTAACTGGGCTGGGGTGACTGTTGAAGAAGTTGGCGAGTATGAACTCAATGTAGTTTTGACTGAACCCTATGCTCCTTTTATAGAAAATTTCCAATTTGGCATTGTGCCAGCGCACCTCTGGAGTGCTCTTCCAAGTGAACAAATTCCCTTCAGTCAACTAAACACCGAACCTATCGGCTCTGGCCCATTCAAAATGGAGTCCGTCACTCGTGATAAATCTGGCATTATTAAAACCTACACACTCACCGCCTTTCGTGCTAATTCAGACGCACCAAATATTGAAACATTCTCACTGAAGTTTTTCTCTGACGAGTCTGCGCTCATCACCGCACTTGAAAAGCAAGAGGTAAATGCCAGCGCCTACGTTTCAAATGAAAATCTCTCAAAGCTTACCGACACAGGAAATTACCAGCTTATCACCAGCCCGCTTCCTCGTGTCTTTGGTATCTTCTTTAATCAAAACAAATCAGCGGCACTCCGCGACCCTGCTGTCCGTGAAGCCTTGTCGCTCGCAATAAATCGTGACGAAATGATTGCAGATTCGCTCCACGGGCAAGGTTTCCCCATTTTCGGACCTGTCACAGTGAACAGTGATGCGCTACAATCAGGGGAAGGTTCACACACGACAGCTACTACCGAGCAAGCGAAGCAAATACTTACTGATGCAGGATGGCTCCCAAATAATCTCGGTCTTCTTGAAAAGCAGATTGATGGTTCGGCGGAAACACTGAGCATCACGCTACGAACAAGTAACGTCCCTCTTTTTGACGGCATCACGCAGAGTATCACTGACGATTGGAAAGCACTTGGAGTAGAAGTAGCTGTTGAACAGTTTGAACAAGCCGGTCTCGTTCAATCGGTCATTCGACCACGAGATTTTCAAGCACTGCTCTTCGGTCTCGATATGAGCCGTTCTGGGGATTTATATCCATTTTGGCACTCATCACAAAAGAGTGATCCTGGATTAAATATTGCGCAGTATACAAACCTCACCGTAGACACCCTACTGCAAGAAGCAAGGACGGAACAAGACACAGCGACACGGATTAGCAAGCTACAAGAAGCGAGCACTATTATTGGCAACGAGCGACCAGCCACCTTTTTATTCCAACCAATGATGACGTATGTCGTAAACAATGACGTTATCGTGAGTGATATAGAGCACATTGGGAAGCCATCTGACCGTTTCAGTACTGTCACCACGTGGTATACGGATAGCGATACGTTATGGAAGTTTTTCCAAAATGAAAATTAACAAATAGAAATTATAACTAAACCTTTATGAACAATTCTCCACAAGCAACACCTTCAGGTACCGGAGCCCCAGGCGGTCCGCGCCGTAGCAACAATAACCGTCGACGTCGCACCACAAGTCGTCCTTTTTCTGCGGGAGTACCTCGTCCCAACAACGGCCCGAGGCGTGAGTCAAGCGCTACTCCACGCGATGGTGCACGTCCACAAGGACAAGGTGGTCCACGAGGAGAAAGACCATCTGGTGGAAAAAATGGTGGTCGCAACCGTCGTCGAGGCAACAATGACAGACGTCGTAGCAACAAGGCCCCTGCCCTCACACACCGTCTTTCTGTGAGCGACCAAAAGTCACCGATAATTCCTGAACTACTCGATGAAGATACAGTTCGCATTATTCCTGTTTCTGGAGTTGAGGAAATTGGTCGCAACATGAACATTATCGAAACCAAAGACGACATCATTGTCATCGATGCTGGTTTCCAGTTTGTGTCACCTGAAGGTGGTACACCAGGTGTTGATTACATTCTTCCTAACACACAGTACCTTGAGGAGCGCAGACACAAGATTCGGGCGCTCGTTGTGACCCATGGTCACCTCGACCACATCGGCGGTATCCCTTATATTATGGAACGAATTGGCAATCCGCCAATCTACACCCAGTACCTTACTTCTTTGATGATCCAAAAGCGTCAAGAAGAATTCCCACACATGGATCCAATCACCATGAATGTTATTAAAGAAGGTGAATCATTTACTGTTGGTAAGACCAAAATCAAAACTTTCCGAGTTACACACTCCATTCCAGACGCTATGGGTGTCTGTATCGAAACCAAGCATGGTGATGTGGTTATTACTGGTGACATTAAGCTTGTCCACGAAGATGGCAAGGTAGTAGTGGAGGAACGTGGACAGTGGGAAAAAGTTGGTCTGAATAAAAATCTTGCACTTCTGTGTGACTCAACCAATGCTGACCGTGTTGGATTCTCAGCCTCTGAAGCGCGCGTATTTGAAACACTTGAGCAAATCATCAAGACCGTAAAGGGACGACTTGTAATTGGCACCTTTGCATCACAGTTCGACCGCCTCATCAGCGTAATCAAAGTCTGTGAAGATATGGGTAAGAAAGTGGTAATGGAAGGACGCAGTATAAAAACCAACATCGACATTGCGATTCTCGCCAAACTCGTTGAGGTTCGCCCTGACACCTTCATTAACGCTGGAGATATGAACGACTACCCCGCTGACCGGGTCGTGATTCTTTCAACAGGAGCACAAGGTGAGCAATTCGCCGCCCTTATGCGTATGGCAACCGACAAGCACAAGTTTATTACCTTGACCGAGCGCGATACTGTTGTTCTTTCATCATCAGTCATTCCAGGTAACGAAGTAGCTGTCCAAAAACTTAAAGACAATATTTACCGAAAGAATGTAAAGGTAATCAATTACCAAGGTTCACATGTACACTCTTCAGGACACGGCAACGCTGGCGAACTTGTTTGGGTACACCAGACAGTGAAGCCGACTTTCCTTATTCCAGTACACGGTCACCACTTCCACTTAAAGAGTCACATGTATGCAGCGATTGAAAATGGTTTCCCTCGCGAAAATATCGCTGTACCAGATAACGGTACTATTATCGAAATCAAGAACGGTACCGAAATGAAGATCTTACCGATGAAGATTCCAAATGATCTCTTACTTGTTGATGGCTTTACAGTCGGCACGCGTCAAGAAGTAGTTCTTCGTGACCGAACAACACTCGCAAACGATGGTATGTTTGTCATTATTGCCACCGTTAATAGCAAGACTGGAAAACTTCGTAAGTCACCAGACATTATCTCTAGAGGATTTATTTACCTCAGAGAAAATCAACAACTCCTCTCAGAAGCACGTGTCCTCATCAAGCGCACCGTTGAAAAGCATACCGAGCACATGAATCCTCTTGACCTTGAAATGGTAAAAGATATTGTCGCCGACACCATGAGTGCATTCCTTCTACAAAAGACTCAGAAGAACCCGATGGTGATTCCAGTATTGATTGGAATTTAACGGACTCAAACAAAAGACTGTGTGGCCTAGCCACACAGTCTTTTTGTTTTCACATCACCCACACATTTCATCATCACTTCACGGTACAATGAGACCACTTATGCCACGCGTCACTTCTCGATCTGAACACGGAAAAATGCTCAAGCACCGTTATATTCCACTTTACATCGCGTCTCTCGCACTGATGTTCCATGGCTTTGTTATCGCTTACCTTAACTCTTCTTTTTTGGAGAGATTTATTTCTACGGAGGGTGTTGGTACCATTTACATTATAACTTCGGCGCTCACCGTACTTGTTTTCCTATTTATCTCTCGAGTTCTGCACAAGGTCGGTAATTTCAAGCTTACACTTGGACTTCTTGTCTTAAATGGACTTGCTGTCTTTGGAATTGCCTTTGCCGAGACAATGAGAGTTGCCATTCCTTTGATGGCAACCCACCTCATCATTATTACTCTCATTGTATTCAACCTTGATATCTTCATGGAAGAACATATCGGTAATGATGAGGGTGTTACTGGCACAAGACGCGGTCTTCTCCTTACCCTTATGAGCGCCATCGGTGCACTTTCTCCTTTTATTGCTAGTGAACTGATTGCTTACACAAATGGCGACTTCACGCTGGTTTACGTAGTAAGCGCCCTTTCACTCCTCCCTATTATTGCGATTCTCCTGATTTATTTTAAAGACTTCCAGGACCCTCCATACAATGACATCAAGGTACTTGAAGCGCTCCGTGGATTCTGGGTTAAAAAAGACATCAGAGCTGTACTATGTGTTCATTTTGTACTCCAAATGTTTTTCATGTGTATGGTGGTATTTACCCCACTCTATCTCATTCAGCACATTGGACTTTCATGGGCACAATTTGGGGTCATCATGCTCTTTGGACAATTTGCCTACGTTCTCTTTGAGTATCCCATCGGAGTCATTGCAGATAGATACATTGGTGAAAAAGAAATGATGGCACTAGGTCTTATGATTCTCGCAATTTCAACAGCGTGGATTTCTTTCGTCAGTGAAGCTAGTGTTCTACTTTGGATCCTCGTTATGTTTACTACCCGAGTTGGTGCTAGCTTTGTTGAGGTTACTACCGAAGTACACTTCTTCAAACACACCAACAGCAGTGATGCACAAATCATCAGTTTTTTCCGTGTCACCCGCCCACTTGCATACCTAGCTGGTGCAATTGTCGCCAGTATTGCTCTTCTTTACCTCCCCTTTAACCTTCTCTTTGTTGTTTTTGCCTTTCTTATGATACCTGCGATGTTTATGACATTTAGTATTGAGGACACACGGTAATGTTACGGGAGTTGATACTTTCCTTCTTCCATCACAACCATCGTCTCTGCTAAAAGTTTTTTTAGCAGATGTCTCACACGCACTTTTTCGATACCGTCGAGTACTTTAAAAATATTCGCTATAGATTGTGACTCGGTCGCAAGTAGCTTTAAAATCTGTCCGCGCACATACCGATCACTGTTTTTAAATGGGGTCTGTTTTTTGTAGGACCTACTTTGAACACTCACATTACCAACCACCCCCTTAAGGTACGCACCATAGTCCATCAGCGCCCAGTTCCATTCGCGCGGATTCTTGGCGTCGAGGGTTCGAGAAATGAATGGTAGCAGGTCGTTATCAGACACACTCTGCTTATCATGAAAAAAGTGATGAATGTAGACTGTTCGAACATTTGTTTCAATGAGCGCAACTGGCTTATTGTATGAAAAATTCATTACTGCTCCAGCGGTGTATACACCCACCCCTGGAAGTGACTTCAATCCATCGATGGTACTTGGCCACTTCCCTCTATACTCATTTGTCACCACCTTGGCTGTCAGCCATAGAAACTTTGCGCGACGGTTATAACCCAACCCCTGCCAAGCCTTAAGCACCTCACCGAGCGGCGCCGATGCTAATCCTTTCGTTGTTGGAAATAGCTTTAAAAACTCTTTATACTTTGGTATCACCCGCGTAACTTGCGTTTGCTGTAACATCAGCTCGGAGACAAGGATGCGATATGGATTACTTGTTTTCCGCCAGGGTAAGTCATGTCGACCGTTTGCTTCGTAAAAATTCCAGACAGTTTGAATAAACTGCTTTTCGGCGCTCATATCCTAGTCAACCACCTCGTATTCAACATCAAGTGGCTTTTCCATTTTCCTTGGCATCACAAACATAGCCGCGATGTAGAGTAAAATCCCTGGAAAGAAACCAGTCAAAACAAGGAAAGCGATGGCCATGATCCGAAAGAGCGTCGGGTCTTGCTCAAAATAATTCGCCATTCCTGCCAGAACACCCGAAATAACAGCCTTCTCTTTGTCACGTTCTAAACGTTTTTTAGCCATTGAGGTTCTTTGTAATAATCCTAATAACCGCATTTGCGATATCACGGTGTCCTATCCAACCCCGCACTTCCTGTTCAACTTCAGCGGTATCAGTCATTGGGTCAGCCATAAGCACACCGATTGAGCGCACAATGTCCTCTTCAAGAAATATCTGGACCTGCACATCTTCAGTGCCAGGTTCTGGTGTTATCTCTGGAAGTATAGAACAGTTCTCTCCATTAATGTTTGTTACGTATGCAAGATCATGTAAAGCATCTTTCAGCTCCTCTAATGTATCTATCGTATCGAGCTCTGTTAAAAAAGCTTCGTTAGATTCAATAGCTCTTTCAATGTACTTCTCTGAAGAGTCTTTTTTCTCTGGTGATTCCATAATATAGCCATTATAACTTATAAATGACGTCTTTGCGCTCTACTACAACTTCCCAATTATTTCGCTTTGCGTGAGTCAAAAGTGCCTGGTTTGGATTAAAACATATTGCTCGCGCGACACTCTCAAGCAGCGGAATATCGCCATCTGTATCGCCGACTGCGAGCGAATGTTCTCGCGATAACTCAGGATTTTTTTCAAATACACGCTTCACAATATTGGCCTTGTTTTTAATTAAATGTTCGTCTATCACTGTTCCAGTAAATCTATCTTGTGGACCGATTTCGTACATGCGTCCATAGACCTTATCAAAACCATACTGCTCACAAAAATCATCAAGGATTGTTTTGGGTGATTGTGAAATCGCAATGAGCATATAGCCGTCTCTTTTGAGATCGTTAATCAGATCACGCGTGTAGCGATATACACGTTTACTCTGAATCGCGACAACCTGACGGCCAACATCCGCAAGTACACCATAGTGCACACCCCTGATGTGTGTTACAAAAGCCTGTACCACATCGTCGATGTACGCTTCATAGCTCCCCTCGCGATTACGCCACGCTCGGTATGAATCGAGATACATATCTTCAGCTTCAATCGGAAAAAAGCCATCCTTTATAAACTGCTCGACAATTTCAATAAGTAAACTTGAGCGGAAGATAGTGCCGTCGACATCAAAAAATGCTACTTTTTTCATGGCGTCATTATACAAAAAGAAACAGGCTTGTGCCTGTTTCTTAATTTAAACTCTTATTTTGGCTATCGTGACGGATGGAGTAGTAAATCAACGATGGCTCCAAGCGTAATGATGAAAAGCCCTATAAGTACAAGTGGTCCAATTATAGGAATCAACACCAAGAGACATACTCCAAATACTCCAACAATGAGTGTAAGTGGTGTAATCGGTGAGAAGCGCTTTTTGTATACATACATCATAAGTTGACCCATAACCGCACCCATACTAAAGAGAGCGAGAAGAATTGCGAAGATATATGCAACTAACGCTGCCACTCCAACCATTGTCCCGAGCACACTAAGAAGAAGAATACCCGTTACTACTGGTGCTGCGAAGAAAAAGATGAAGCCAGTCGCTGACGGTCTAATACCACGAACAAGTGCTCGTTCTGTGATCCGCACAAGAATAGTTTTGGCAAGCAGGTACCACACAAGTGTAGAAAAAAGGACCATAAGAAGTGGAACAAGGAAGGTCTTGTGGCTAACCTTCGAATCCTCTTCAACCGGGTCATTACGTACGATATCACCAGCCACCTTGGCATTCGGTGAACGTTCAAGATTAAGAAGACTTTCATATTGTACTGAACCTGCTATATCTGCCTTGTCACCAACCGTTAACTTTCCCGTCTTTACATCAACAAGACCAGCAACAGGAGCATCCACGCGCAATGATTCAGCGCGCCCAAGGATATTACCACCAACCGAACCTCGAACATCGGCATCACCAGCATAGAGAACGAGATCGCCACCAATTGATGCGGTCGAGAGAACAGTGACCGAACCAGCAATGACAAACACATCGCCCGTAATTGGCTTTGCGATAATTACATCTCCACCAATAACTCGAAGATCATCACCAACAGCACCATGCACATCAACACTTTCGCCAGCGAGCAAGGCGTCTGAAGTTACGCTTCCATTAAGCGTTACTTTACGGCCAACCGAAGTCATATCTCCTGAGATTTCCCCAGAGATATTGAGAATATTAGACAAAGAATAAAAATCCCCTTCAATCTTTTGGTCATTCTCTACCGAAACAGCGTCACCAGTTCGAATGACAGAACTTGCCTCAATTGTTCCCGTTGGTATAACCAAAAAAAGTCCAAAGACTAGGGAAAATAGTGATATTTTTGTATACATACATGTTTTATAAGCAAAAATGCTTAGATTCCACGATTGTACCACATTTTGTAAAAAAATGAAGAGGCAATGTCACTGACAGCATCCCTCGTCTATGCACCTAGGCATGGAATCAACTTGGTTATTTCAAAGACACTTGGCGCGCTACCCTCAATAATTTCGACAATTCGCTCATCACCAATCTTCCCTCCCGCGCAAGTAATCATCGCCTCAGTGAGCACAAAAGTCTCGACATCAATATCAACAGCCCGCAACGCCTTCTTGTGCGATTCGGTAAGTGGCAGTGAAGAAAGTGGTACTCCGCCATCAGGAATTTGTTCTTTTATTTTTTCGGAGACAGCTTCTGTTTTTTCTTGCGCTCCTTTTGTAACCTCGTCAGCCGAGTCGATGACTGTCTCTTTTACTGCACCATCAGATTTCATATACACCGTAACAAAGAGAAAAACTCCTACCGTAATTGCAGTCGCCGTTAAAAAGAATAGTAATGAACGAATGATGAAAGTTCTCATGACGCAACGTACACAACAGGTGACTGCAAAAATAAAATCATCGTAAGTGCTAAAAGTACTAGAAAGAGAATTGCAAAAAAAATGGAAAGTCTCGGACGAGACAGCTCCATCTTGCCCGTATGCCAATTACGAACATACAAAAATGAAAAAATGAATTTAAAAAAGTTCATAATGTGATTATACCCCTTTCTCAAGGGTGACTGTAACTGTTTTCCGCCCACCGTTAGTCATGATTTCAAGGACAACAGACTGCCCGACCTTTTTTGTTCGAAGGGCACTCGTCAAATCTTTATCAAGAAGTGATTCTCCATCAATTGAAAGAATAATGTCATTCTCAGCGAGTCCTGCATCTGCTGCAGGTGAATCTGGCATAACCGCTACCTCATCCTCATTCTGACCACGAACTATGAGTGCCCCATAATCAACAGGAAGATTATTCGCTTTTACAAGTCTGGGGGTAACGCTTGTGTAACGGACACCAATATAAGGTCGAACAATTTCCCCAAACTCCTTAACGGAATCAACCGCTTGTTTAACAACAGCTACGGGGAGGGCGAAGCCGATATTATCAGCTCCTCGTGAGGTTGCCACATTCACTCCGACTACCTTTCCTTCAAGATTGAGAAGTGGACCACCTGAATTCCCAGGATTAATGGCTGCATCAGTTTGAATCACCTGATCCAACTGTTCACTTCTTCCCCATTCGTCGCTCGCAACAATCGATCGCGAGAGACCTGAAACAACTCCAACAGAAACAGAGTTTTGAAATTCTGCCAGCGCATTTCCAATCGCAACTACCGTCTGTCCAAGTTTAAGGTCGGTTGAATCTCCAAATTCAAGGTAAGTAAGCTTTGATTCGATTGGTTGGTTTATTTTTAGAATCGCGATATCCAAATCTGCATCACGAGCAAGCATCTCAACAGTATAAACCGTACCGTCATTAAGAAGCACTGAGTAACGAGCGTTGGGGTCAACAACGACATGGTTGTTAGTAACAATGAGTCCATCATTGCTTACAATAAATCCCGAGCCTCCACCCACCTCACGCTCTTCAGTACCACTTTCGCGAATACGCGGAACATTAAAGAAGCCCCACGGGTCAAACTGCTCGTAATACTGCTCGTACACTGGTACGTCTTTTGTAATCACAATTGAAACGACAGCATCATTTACACTAGCGACCATTTCAACCAAAGGTTCACGTTTCTCAGTAGTTATAACGGTCTCAGCTTTATTTGTCGGAATCGTATCAGAAAGTAAGTATGTTTTAATGGAATCCCTAAAAATAAAAAGTGTTCCCGACAGTATAAGCAGTGTCACAAACGTATTAAGCAAAATCATTTCCGCCATTTTGAGGCTTTTTTTCTCTCCTTCCATATCAGATATTATACGCAATTCTAAGCTCCTTCATTCACGAAAAGACGCTTGCCTCGTTCCCACATTTCTGGTCTATCTTGAATAAGTAACCAGTACCACCATTCAGCCCCCCAGAGATATTGAGTGTCATAGTGTGTTCCTTTCGCGTACGTAATGATATCTTCAAATTTTTCAAGATTCATTCGTGTAAACTGTGTCTCAATTGGAACATTGACAACTGGTTCAAGAAGCCATGGTTCTGCAGAAAGTTCAATGAGTACCGTCTTCTTCTCTCCATAGAAAAGTTCCATGAGATTATCCTTCACTCGATAAAACCAGGGCGGAAGAAAAGTACGAAACTGACCAAGCTCTGGATTCCAAAAATGTACATACACACTTGTACCAAACATATCACCACGAGAGTACGCACCCTGCCACGTTCCGAGGTTTCCACTGTCTGTTACCAAGATAGGTCGCGTGCCATCAAGAGATCGAACGAGTTCAATTTCTTTATCAAGAAAATGAGTATCGAGTTGGCCACAGTGTTCAAAAGCAAACACTTCAAGAAATGGTTCATTCTCAACCTGCCAGACAGTAACCGCTGGACTACTCTTATAGCGGTTTATAATTGTCTCCATGTATTTTATTTGTGCTTCATTACGAGCCTCTGGGGTAAGTGCTTGAGCCCACGGTGGAATATGACACTCTGGCCAACGTGGTAAACGGCGACCAACAGCCAGGACCACTGTTGCACCCACTTCTTCAGCCTTGGCTATCTGATAATCAAGTTCGACAAAGTTATATGTATCTTCTGTCGGTTGCATCATCGGCCAGTGGGCAGCAAGTCTCAAATGGCGCACACCCAGATCATTCAGAATTGCATCGTATGTAAGTTTCCAGTCAAGACCAAGCTCTCTTGCATAAAGCGTATTGAAGGACATTCCGTATGTGATACGTTCTGGCTTTTCCTTTTGGGCAAGCACATAGAGCGCTATCGCAAAAACAACGATGAGTATCAAGATGACACAACCAGAGTATATGAGAATTTTACGCAACAATGGCTTCATATGAACTTGATTCTATCATGTAAACAATATGAAAAAGCCAACAGTAATGATGATGATTGACAACAATCTACGGAAGAACGTAGCGGGCCTAATATCTCGATCAGTCGCAGACTGAGGTAGCCAATGGGCAAATAATACCGTAATAAAAAGAATGAATACGAACCGCACTCCATCGAGCGCTTGCACCACTGATACTTCTCCAAGATCTGTTGCTTTGAGAAGGAGAAAAGCTGAAATTCCAGCACACACCTTGGTAACAAGCACCAGGGCACCAGCCTTTTTGGTAGTTCCTTTTGTTTGTTCGCGAATTTTGTCCCAATAAACTGGTACCATAAGAAGAGAGAGCGCAAATACTACAAAACAAACCCGAGACCAAAAGAAACCATCATCGAAACTTGTTTCCATAAAAAGCCCCTTCATGGTGATGTAGTGAAGTGCAAAAAAAATGCCACTATGAAAAACATGAAGCACAACACCCCATTCAGGAAGACTTCTTGCTACAAGGAGTGTCCCCAGTGACAATAGTACGATTCCAATCATGTGTCCTTCCGTAAATTGTGAACCTAGGAAGACGTAACTCATTCCAAAGGTCGAAAGTGCAGATATCGTACCAATTACAGGCATAATGACCGCTGCATCAGAATGTTTAAGAGCATCATACATTGATACCAGCGCCATAAAGAACGTGTACGCCGTTAAAAACGCCATTGCTACCACCTGAATCGTCGGAAACTCTACATTGAGAAACGTCGGTGCACCCAAGTCTGCAAAGAAAGGTATGAGGCCGATAAAATAAACTACTACCCAAAATCCTGTCAGGAGACATGAATAAAACGCGTACACAAAAGGTCTTGGCATTACCTTCTCATCAGAGACAATATATTTATCAAGAACGGCAACAATAGCGTTAAGAAACTGTCCTGCTGTTGCCAGTAATATCCAATGCATCCCCCTTATTCTACTATAGCGTTTGCTTCACAAATTTGTTTGTACACGTATGCTGAAGGACGTATTGTCCGCTTTAGTGTTTCATAATTTATTTCAACGAGGCCGAAACGCTTATCAAAGCCAAGTGCCCACTCGTAGTTATCAAAAAGTGACCAATAGATATGTGCGCGCACATCGACACCAGCTTGAATTGCTCGCCACGATGCATCTATTTGCTTAGTTATGTATTCTGCACGACCACTGTCTGCCGCATCAGCAAGACCAGCTTCGGAAATGTAGATTGGTTTATTGTAGCGCTTCAAAATCATAAGAGCATCAAAAATACGCTCGGGGGCAAAATTCCAATCCATATCAGTTTTTCTCCACTGACGCTTGTCGCCAAACTGCGTATAGAAGTAATAGTTGAGACCAATTGAATCGTAATGGCCTTTGGTGCGCCTCATAAAAACGTGCGTCCATTGACGGTTAGCGATATATGCAGCGATTTTATTAAATGGATTCCAGTTTGAATCGAATACAATAACGTGATGTACAAAATTAACATTTACGCTTGGCTGTACCTTTTTGATTGCTTGATAAGCGGCATTATGTCCCTTAGCCAGATTCTTCATGACTCGAAAGTACAGAAACAGTGGTTGTAGTCCTTTATTTGCCTTTGCTTCGTAGCTCCGTCCAGAATTTGTGATTGCTACCAAGTCTGTCAGCGCGAAACGTTTAAATGGAGGCCAGCTTCCGCGAAGCCACCCATTACTTCCGTATACACTTGGTTCGTTAATAGTTGAAAAGTTTTTACACAAATCACCTAATCGCTGTACCACAAACGCACAGTATCGAGCAAAAATTTCTGGTGAATCCTTACGTTCAAATCCCCCACTTTCAGAAAACCAAAGTGGGAGCGTAAAATGCCAAAGCGTAATAAACGGTGTAATACCACGAGCATGAAGTGCCTTTAGTACTTCGCGATAATGTTCAATTTCCTTTTCATCAAACTGTCCTTGGACTGGTTCGATACGCGCCCACTCGACTGAAAAGCGATGTGCGTTATGCCCAAGACCTTTTGCAATATCAAAATCTGCTTCAAAACGACTATAGTGTTCACATGCTCGACCACAAACAGGCACTCTGCCATCACGTGCTGCTTTTGCCCAATCACAATTGTCGATTCCTCCCTCCACTTGATAAGAAGCGGTTGCTGCACCCCACAAGAATCCCTCCGGAAATTTCTTTTCTGACATATCGTAAAAAGTATAACAGAAACCGTCCCCAAACTATCGCTTGGGGACGGAAAACATTAAAATAGCGGGACAGAAGCAAAGATGCCGGCTTTACCTACCCGACCCTCACCGAGGCTCATGATTTCAACCTGCTGACCCTGTTCATCAATTCCAAAGAACTTCACGTGATCTGGACCAATAAGAACACGTACGGGACCGATGCTTGACACCATACTGACACCAATCCGGTCGTCACTAGGTATCCATCCCACATTCCAACGAAGACATGGAACAACTGGTGTAAGTACAACGAATTTTTTCCAACCACCGAAGATGGGTATGTGAAAAATCGGCACAATACCAAGCCAACGCTTTTGCATAGTTGACCTATCGCCATCAAATGACAATGCCTTGGTGTTATCGAGATGAGTGATTTCGCAGGGTTTCAACTTGTAGTTATTCCAATGATGCGTGCGTTGAGGTACTTCACGTAGGGTGCCCTGAGTGAGGTACATCAGTGGGGTCATTAGCATGTCAGCCAACCACCCGATAAAACCTTGTGGTTTGACTTTCAACATCTAAATTCTCCTTATGAACTCAAATTATATTATAGCACAAATTATTTAAAATTCAATAGTATTGAGGAGTGGCGGTCGCCCTGTTAGAGAGAAGCAGGAACGCCAGCAAAACAAGCAATGATGGTTGTTCGTTCTGGGTTGATTTGATAGCGGTACTGACCTGCTACTATAAGTCCTCCACAGATATCAGTCGCACTCGTTCCGGCTCCGTAAATTGGAAAGCCATCAAGCGCATAGCCCACCAGGGTACTTGGGCCAAAGACACTGTAAACACTAACTTCACTGTTACGGATAAGCGAGCCATCGGTTGCAATACCAATGACATCACTCGGAACACAATGTTCGGTTGGCATCGGTACGCTACGTACGGGCAATTGCAACACTATATCTTTGTTTACTGCGGGTATTGTTGAAGAACCTATTGCAACACCATCGACCTCACGGAATACCAATCTCGCGCCCTCTACTTCCTCAATCAAAAGTCCTTGTGGATTCCATGTAGTTGTGTGGATTCCATAGTAGCTACACTTTTTTTCAGTAATCTTATCTGCCTCTTCTTCAGTTACTTCTGGGAGAACTTCGGGAACTTGCTCCTCTGGTTCTGGTGTATTTTTAGCAAGACCGAGGCGAGCAATTTTCTCTCGAAGTGAAGAAACCCTTTCCTCTCGAGATGGTTCTGTCGCCTGTGCAACAACAACTTCGTAAGATTCTGGTTGCTCTGTTGATTCAAAAACCGAAGCGGACATACTGCCAATACCAAAAAAATCGTTCTGCGAAAAGAGGGTTGTTGCAATTCCAACCATCAGAAAGGTAATGGTTGCAAGCATGAGCGCATAATCCCGAGTTCGAAACATAGCTATATAATAGCAAAACGTCGTTCTAATCTAAAGCGGATTAGATTCCTACGGTGAATAAGCCTTTTAGAGAGTGTATTTTCGCACCAACTCCACTTGCTCGGGATTCGAAAGATCGAACTTTCCTCGTGGCCATAGTGAAAATACGTCTGGCTGTTCTCGAAAAATCCCCCACATTGCCCAGCTCCCTTCTCGATAGATTTTTTCCTTTCTAAGACAATTCCCTGGAATATTAGGATTGCCACCACGAAAAATCTTTACACAGAGTTTCCAAGCAGTTGCCTGTGCGAGCTCAAGCGCTCTTTCTGAACCATACTGTCTAACATAGCGACAATGGAAATACTCTTCAAGCAGTCCAAAGGTATCCTTAAAATCCCGCCTTACTCCATCGACAGCGCCTGTAGCAAGCGCTAGTGCAATATACCGATCAGTCCCGCCAAGTCGAACCCGTGCCCCTGACACCTGCTCTGCCATTGTTGCCAGACCTTCCTCCGCTGACTCACTCTCCGCCATACCAATACTAAGGAGCTGGAGCCGTGTTCGTTTTCCCGCCTCACGACGACGCACGTGAACTCCAATCTCATGCGCAAACAAACTCTTAAGCTTTCTACCCCTGAGCTTTGTTGTGGGTGGAATCAATACTCTCCGACGGCGATTATCAGTTCTTATATACGCAACCTCTGAAGAAATTTCGCACAGCCAATTAGGGTAACGCTTTTTAATTTCCTCATTCCACAGCGAAACTGTTTGCTCCGCTGAATAAATGTCCTGTGGGTCAACTGTGAAAAAAGCCTCGCTGTCGAAATATTCTTTTAGTAATACCAGCTCCTCTTTTGAGGGGCGTCTCTTAGCAACTGGCCCCACATTCAAAATTACATCCTTAAATATCCCGTATTTCCTTTGACGAACAGCAATTAAACTAGCAGCATCCGCTTTATCAAGGTGCCCGTAGCGTTCAATGTTCGCTTTTTCAAAAAGCTCCCAATCCTTTGTGACCGAAGCAAGCAGAATGTCCAGTGTACGCAAATACTGATTTATCTTCAGAAAGTATTGACTTTCTATTGATTTATTTGTCTGATTGTGTAATATTTCTTCCCGTAAATCACAAAGTGCACGCTGACACTCAAGTAATTCATCCCGCTTTGGAAGAATATACTCAAACTGAGGATTGTTGCGGTCAGATAAAAATTTACTATATAAAACTTGGAGTAATTTATTTTCAATTTTGTACGACGACAAGAGGAGTGGTGGGGCAATTTCGCGCAAACGAAAAAACCACTGCGCATCGACCGATTCTTCTATCTGTTGTCGCCGTGTCATAATTTTACCTAGTGTAGTCTATGAGCAATAAAGTAACAAATCTCCAAATTCTTAAGCGTGCCGCCAAAAAGCACGGGTACCAATTCGGTCTTATCGATGCCCCTTACTCAGAAGCTATCTACGTCACTGACGGCGAAAAACATTTTATCTCTCGCTCAAAAAGCAAATATGGAATGTACCCCGTCAACCCAAAGTTTGCCGAGCATCTTGTCGATGATAAAGCAGTAACAAAGCGTGTACTCAAGAAGTTTGGCTTTCGTGTCATTAAGGGTAAACTTTTCTACATCAAACCAACTGTCCTTTCCCCTATACGAACGAAAGATCGCGCTACGGCCTCATACGCCTACGCTAAAGAAATTACTTATCCTGTTTTTGTAAAACCAAACAATGGTTCACGAGGTGCAAACGCACGCATTATCTTCAATGAGCATGGACTCAAAGCGCACATCAAAAAAATGCGCGAAGATGAAGTGTCTTCATTCCTTGTCGAAAAAGTCACCGAGCGTCCAGAGTATCGTATTTTTGTTGTTGGTGGCAAGGTGCAATACATGTACCAAAAAAAGCGCGTCTCTGTGACTGGCACTGGCGTACACACTATCGCTGAACTCATCGCGGAAATGAAAGTACAACCTGACGCAGCATTCCTTGGTCGTGTACTCAAGAAAGCTAATAAAACAAAAGATAGTATTCTCGACCACGAAAAGGAGCTGATCTTACAAGAGACCGCCAATATCAGTCTTGGCGCTGAAATCACCGAATACCGAACAAAAGTTCCTAAAAAAATCGACGAGTGGGCCACAAGACTCTATAAAACAACTGGACTTGAAGTATACGGTGTCGATGTATTCACCAAAGGCTCTTGGGATGATCCCAGCAAATACCTCATTATCGAAGTTAACTCAAATCCTGCCCTCTCTGGCATTTACAGTTCTGGCCATCGCGAAAAGGCCTACGAGATTTGGGGGCTCATCATGAAGAAATTCTTCAAGTCTTAAGTAATCCTTAGAGGCCAAACTTTACATCTGAACCAGTAGTGGCTGGTGTTGAGGAAGTCGCTGTACTTGAGGCCATCATAGCAGCGGCACCTACAGGGTCGACAGCCATGGCGATCTGAGTGATGAACTCTTCAAATGTGTCCATCTCCATTTTCTCACCGTTGAGGTAGAACGTCGGTGTGCCTGTGAGCCCCAGTTCACGTGCTTCGTTCATATCACCACGGACTCTGTCACGAAGAAGTGCCGATTTTTGATGACGTTGAAACTGCTCCATATCAAGACCAAGCTCCTTGGCATACTGTTGAAAAAGCGCTCCCGGTGCGACTGACGCTGACCACGCTTGTTGGTTTTTAAATAAAACGTCATGGTACTCGTAAAACTTGCCTTGCTGGCCAGCAGCTTCTGCTGCGAGCGCGGCCTGTTGGGCATATGGGTGAATTGGGAGTGGGTAGTGCTTATATTCAAAACTAATCTTCTCACCGTATGATTTCATCACCTCCTCTAGGACAGGTTGGAATGATGCACAAGCTGGACATTGAAAATCAGAAAATTCGACCAGTGTGACAGTGGCTTCTGCGCTTCCTTTAATGTGATCAGTAACCACAACACCTTCATTGTTTTTTTCGGTTGCACTTGAGGAGTACCATATCGCTCCTCCAAATAAAATAACGGTAATAAAGCCGACAATAACCCATGGATTTTTCATATGACGATAAGTGTATCACAGACAATGACGTGATGCAGAAATTAGACAGACTTGAAAAAATATTGTACCGTAATGAGCACTTCACTACTACACATGGCAGTTAAACCAAATTTCACTAAGAAAAAGAAACGCAAAGTACATGGTGCGACGTTTTGGGATAAAGAATATACCAATCCCACCCACCTCAAACTTTCAATCGCACCCAGCGGTGACTTGTTGAAGTTTACTCGTTTTCTTGATCGTCAAAAGAATGAATTGGTACTAAAAACTGGTGAAAGTGCACTTGATGCTGGCTGTGGTAATGGTCGCAACCTCATCTACCTTGCTGAAAACTTTGGAATGAGGGGTGTTGGTATCGACATCTCTTCAGCTGCAATTGCGCAGGCACGTCGAGCTTCTGAAAAATTAAAAATCACTTACCATGTTGGTTCAGCTGGAGCTCCTCTTCCCGTCGAAGATGCTTCCCAGTCACTGGTCATGGACATGATGACTTCACACTTCCTTGACAAGGAGGGTCGAACAAATCTTCGTGACGAGCTCCACCGCGCACTTATTCCAGGTGGTTTCCTTTTTATGAAAACTTTTCTCAAAGATGAAGATCTCCATACTGCTCGTCTCCTCAAAGATTTTCCAGGTCCAGAAACAGGAAGTTATGTTCACCCAGTGATGGGCGTGGCGGAATATGTATACTCAGAAGAAGAGCTTGTCGCATTTCTCAGAGAAAAATTCATCATCCGAAAAATCTACCGTTCACATCGACATGCAGTGAAGGGGGGTGCTGGAAAGCGCCGGACCATTTCTATTTACGCCGAAAAAGACTACGGAAGAGTACGGGGTTAAAACTCAGGTTCTATGGTGCCATACTCCATACCGGCATCAATCACTGCGTCGATATCTTGAAACTGCACATCAACTGGTGGCACAAAGACACTACCGTCTACTTCGATCCATTCAGTACAGGTGTACTTAACTTCAGCATCAAGCGGAACAGGTTCATTCGTATCTACTGCTTCGGTCTTTTCCTTCGTTACGTCAGATTTGAATCCGAAAGTATCACCACCAATTTTTGACCATACATACATCGCGTTTCCACCAACAATCATTGAAGAAAGAATTGTCCCTCCAAACTCTGGTGCAGGCACGACAAAGTCACCCCGTACATTCCCCTTACTGGTAAAGTAAGTACCCTCAATATTTCCTTTATCACCTTGTTCAAAAACTACCTGACACTCCAGGTCTTTTTGCTCTGCTTGAAGTTTTTTGAGACTACCAATACCAGAAAAAAGCTTCTTATCAGTTGGGGTTCCCACTCCATCGACTGACACTTGCTCTACTTGCTCGGTAGTTGGATTGGCTTTTTCTGTTCCAAAGAGCACAAGAAAAGCGTACCCCGCAACCAAGAGAGCAATAACACAAACAATAATGAGTCCTCGTTTCATAGAGTGTATGGATTAGAATAATATCAATAGTATACCGTGTTTATTTGATAAATAGTCAACTGAGTCAGGTCGATATGTCATAATATCCTTATGTTACGGAAAATTCTGATTCGTGGACTCTACGGAATTGTGTTGTTGCTTTGTATTGTCACCACCGCAGGAATTGGGTTACTTCTAGAATCAAAACAATTTGTATTTAAAAAGACCATAACTGAAGAGAACTCCGTGTCAGTGATTGACTCAAGTCCTTTTCCAGTAAGTGTTGACCCTAAGGCTCGAACCATCATTGAAGCAGATTTACTCGGTAATCACACCTACGAAACGCTGGCAAAAAAAGAGGAAGCGGAGAATGATACCTGGCAGGCGAAGGCGGTCGCTTTTTTCTTCAACCGAGACTGGTATCAAAATCTCGCCTCCCCCGTCAGTCGTATCGTGGTTATTTGGCCTGGGGAACGGAAAGAGGAGGTGGTCAAGAATGTCGGAGATGTACTTCGTTGGAATACCGAACAGCGAAAAATTTTTACAACATTGATCGAGGATTCAGAGCCAGCATTACTTGAGGGCAAATTCTATCCTGGAGAGTATATCGCGCACCGGGGAGCAACCCCCGCGGAAGTGGCGATTATGATTCAAGAAAAGTTCAACACTGATATTTTGAATCGTTATACCCAAGAAGTGGAAGCTAAGGTCCCACTTAAAGACGCGCTTATTATTGCATCTCTCCTTGAACGCGAAGCTCGGGATTTTGAAAATATGCGAGAAATTTCGGGAGTGATTTGGAATCGACTTTTTATTAACATGCCCCTCCAACTTGACGCAACCCTTCAATACGCGCGCGGTGGTACAGCAAAAAGCTGGTGGCCAGCCGTGAAGCCTGCAGACAAGTATGTTAAGTCACCTTACAATACCTATGCCAATAGTGGCCTTCCGCCAGGGCCAATTGCCAATCCCTCAGCAGCTTCGGTGCTTGCCGCACTTAATCCCCTTTCTACCGACTGTATATACTACTTTCACGACACCAAAGGTAATTACTACTGTTCAGAAACGTATGAAGGACACGTTACAAAGCTAAAAGCAATATACGGAAGAGGAAGTTAAATAAAAAAAACAGATGGGACCCTAGGTCCCATCTGTTTTCTTCTAGTTACGCCTCATCGAGGGCCTTTTGGATCATCTGCTCAAGAACATTGGCTGGAAGTGCGCCATTTACTGGATATGTCTTTCCAGTTGGACCAATGATTACGCTCCAAGGTGTCCCTCGCCCACCAGTTTCTACCGCATCGGCAACATCAGCTTCAACGGCCTCTTTGTGTTTTTTGCTTTCGAAGCATGGAGTGAAAGCCTGCTTATTGACCCCTGTCTCACCAACTAGCTTTGGAATAAGCGTTTCAATATCAGTCCGATCGTTGGTAAGCGTCTCCTCAAAGTAGCCATCGGCAAAGGTCCAGAATGCGTCATTACCCCCAAGCTCAGCCACACACTCTGAAGCGAGCGCTACCGGCATCGCTTTTTGATGAAGCTGTTCGAGTGGGAATTGTCGATAGACCCAAGCAACCTTATCAGCACCAATTTTATCAATTACGCCTGCAAGAGTCTCGTGTTGTCGCTTACAAAACGGGCATTCAAAATCAGAGTACTCAACAAACTTAACCGGCGCGTTAATGCTCCCTTTTATGTGATCAGCTTCAGTCACGGGGTCTATCTTGTTCGTTGTATCAACCACTTCCTCTGGCTCATCGGTATCAACAAGCTGTGGGCCATCTGCCACGGGACTATTTCCTCCACTCATGTAGAGACCCACACCCACAAACACTCCCGCCACAACAATTGAAAGTGGGACAAGGAGGTCTTTCATTGAAATCTTTTCCTTGGCGACAGCGATTGCTGGCGTTGACTGTACGGTGGTAGTTTCCGCGACTTTTTGCTCTTCTGACATAGACATTTCTGACATAAAAAATAAATAACCTCATCAGTATACACTGGCCTGCCTCGTATTTACTAGTTCGTCCAGAATGCTCCGTCCTGTTAGACGGATGTTTTTATGAGAACTAAAAAACAGGATTTACGGCTGGATTTCCTTGCAATACCGCCAAAATATTAGCAACAGCCATTAAGGCCATTTGATCGCGCGTTTCAACACTAGCCGAGGCAATATGAGGAGTGATGACCACGCTCTCAAGATCAGCCAAACCATCAGTAAGTGCTGGCTCATTTTCAAACACATCGAGGCCAGCTCCTCGTATCACTCCACGCTTAAGCGCATCAACCAGAGCTGCTTCGTCAATCACTGGACCACGAGATGTATTTATAAGATAAGCTGTCGATTTCATCATAGCGAGTCGTTCCCTATTGAGAAGATGTTGTGTACTTGGCAAAAGTGGTACATGAATCGAGACAACATCAGAAACCCTAAGTAACTCCTCAACAGAGCCAAGATAGGTGCAAGTGATTTCGCTCTCAAGAGCGGGGACAGGTTGTACGTCGTAATACACCACATTCATTCCAAAACCCTTCTGTGCTCGTACGGCCACACCAGCACCGATTCGACCAGCACCAAGAATACCAAGTGTTTTTCCTTTGAGATCACTCCCAAGCATAAGCTCAGCTCCCCAGCTTTTAAATTTTCCTGCTCTAGTGTAACGGTCAGCCTCAGGAATTCTTTTTACTGTTGCCAACATGAGTGACAACGCAAACTCTGCAACCGTATCGGTAAGTACACCTGGTGTATTGGAAATGACCACCGCTCGTTCTTTTGCCGCAGTCACATCGATATTGTTTGTGCCCACAGCATAATTTGCTACCACCTTAAGCTTTGGAGCAGCCACCAACACTTCCGCATCGATAGTATCGGTGAGAAGTGCAAGTATTGCGTCATACTGCCGCTCATTCAAAAGAGCGATTAGTTCTTCCTTTTTAAGTACTCGATCAGTTGCCCCAACAACCACTTCGTGACCAGCATCCTCAAGGGCTTTAATTCCAACACGTGGAATGTTCTGTGTAACTAAAATTAATGCCATACTGAAAAACTATGTAAATATGTTTATATTTTAACACGTTCTACAAAGACCCTACTTCATACAACTCTTGCTCAACAATCTTAGCTGTGTAATCAGTATCTGAGGGTCTATCAAATAGAAACTTTCCTCTGAATGTTTTCCCAGAGAGCAGATACGGAAACCAAAACTCATCGTCAGACCACATGTTGGAAAAAGGGATTTCTGATTCCCCAAACCACCTCGGACTCATCTCTTCACTTTCTGTCGGTTCACCTACAAAGTCGGTAACCTTAAATATATGGACTTCTAGCTCTTTTGACTCACTCTCAAATGAGAAATCAAGAATTCCAACTTTTTCCAGTGCTAGAGGCTCAATAGAAACCTCCTCTTTTACTTCTCGTAACGCAGCCTCTTCGATTGTCTCACCCTCCTCTACCTTTCCGCCAAAACCATTCCAGTGACCAGCTCCGAATCCACGCTTCTTCATACCTAACAAAATTTGACCATCACCACACACCATACAAAGGGTAAGAATTTTTTTCATGACTTTGGTTGCTTCTTTTTATTCTTTGTACCCAAATTTTTTACCAAGCCCTCCATCCGCGAGGCTACCCTTCGTGGTGGCTGTTGTTTATCGGCGTGTCGATTTGGGACGTCTTTATTTTTCATATCTATTTATTGTACGCCGATGGACTACAGGGTTCAATAACATACTTTCATCTGAACGTATAAGGGAGAAACGTGAAAGCAAACAAAAACTGCCCTTACGGGCAGTTTTACACCATATGTTTAGCGAATGGCGCTAATTTCTTCTTCACCGTAAGCATTTGGAGCGCAAACGCCGATTCGACCATAGTCGCTCTTGAAGATTCTATACCCCGTTATGTCTTCGTTGGCAGCGGTCGGGTCAGCAGGAATGTCTCTGAGGTAAAGCTCGTCTGCAATAAGGGCATCAAGATTGATGCCGTCACACTCGACACCAGATCTACAAATATCATCGGTCGCCAAATCACAAGAAGTAGCAGAAGAAATATCTTCATTTGGGAGTCCTCCTTGATTGTCGAGTGTAAACTGATAGACAGCTTCAAGGATAGATGACACGTCACTGCGTCGTTGCGCATTTTGCGCTTCCGCAAATTGCTTGGCTGGATTAATAGCTATAATGACAACCGCAGCGAGAATTGCCAACATAGCAATCAACAACACACAGCCATTGGAGGTACTGGTCTTGGATTGGCTATCTGCAAAAAGATTGTTGAGATTCACAACGGAACCATTGCAGTACAAAGCAAGAACTTAGAGGGTACCACCTTCACTGTCACCTTTAAAAAAGTCATCGTTGCATGATGTATGCAATCATTTTAGATCAGCTCCATACACACCTGCCACTTTGAAGTTAAAGAATAAATTTATCAAATAATTCCAAACGCCTGTGAGGCCGGCAATAATTATCCGCGCCAATAAGTAAAACAATCCAAACATCTCCACCAAAACATACATTGAACCAGTTACAAAGAGTAATCCAAGCAGTGCAATTATTATAAAGTACAAATAACCAACTGCTTGTTTACGTGTCGTCCCCTTAAAAACAAACCTTCGACTAAGCTGGTAATTGAGCGAAACGGCAATCAAAAAAGCTATTCCAACCGATACGAGATAATTGATTGAGAGTACATCAGTAAAAATATAGAGTAGTAGCAAATCAAAAGCGAACGTACCAGCACCAATGAACGAATAATGAATAAAACGTATCAGAGCCCTTTGTTCGATGATCATTACCGAAGTATAACGAAAAAAGCGCTGTCTTGCGACAGCGCGGTGGAACGAGTAGGTTTTGGCTTGGAGGTTATCACCCCCATGTTCGAGCGACATTGCATCGCCCTACTCAAGGCAGTGTCCGTTTTTTCCCGGACTCGGTCACCCGAGCGAGTGTCGTGCCACCCTTGTGATAACACTCACACGCAAAGCACTGGCCACTGCAGGGTAAAGACCCGTGTCAGCTTAGTCCCTTAGGAATCACAACCGGTTTCTCCCTACTCGTTCCATGCGTACTCTACCTCATTTAGAGAAAAAGGAAAGCAGCCCGAGGGCTGCTTAGAAACAACTTCAATAATGCGAGTGGGGTACCAGCTAACCAAGGACACAATGCCATTAACCACTAATGTACCAGGTGACGACAGTCGTCACACTTCAACTTCCCCGTCTTGTACCATTCATGTCGTACTGACAGTAATGGCTTTCACCTTTCCCAGAAAGGGTCCGAGTACTCTCGCGCCTATATACAGTGAACCAATTTTCTCTCACTCTGTCCAGTACAAGTGTGTACTAACGAAACACAATCGAATCACCAGCCTCTGTTTTGAGAACAAGTTCACCTTTGTCAGTAAAGTGGTAGGTTTTTGTGTTAGCGATAAGAGAAGAAAATTCTGACTCTTTTGAACCTTCACAGTACATTTTGGTACTTGCGATGGGTGCAAAGGTAAGGCCGCCCGTGTACGCCTCGTACGAACTCGACATACTGTTACAATCAGTCTCAAACAACACACCCCCACCGGCGCCAAATATCATCACAAAGTCACCTTCGGTGTTTGGAGCAACCGTATGACCATCGGCATAGGTAGCACTCACCCACTCCCACGGCTTCACATCAAGTGCTCGAAGTGAAGGTTCTGCCTTTGCTTCTGACTCATCAACCTCTTCTGTGGAGGTAGCAAGGGGAGCAGTGTCGGTGGTAGTTGCAACTGGTTCTATGTCATTCGATAACAATACACCCGACTCACGAGCGTTCATATACAAGAATACTCCAATAGTAAAGACACCCAACAAAACAAGCACCACTCCAAACATCCACGACTTTTTCATAGGGCGATATTCTAACACACTTGCTATGAGAGCGTGAGATAAAGAAGGATTGGTGTCGCCCATGTCAACCAATCAACTATCCCTTTGTATCGAAGCTGTCCAAGCTGTTTTGGTTGCCAATAAAATTCCTGAAAAAAAATCCCAATAATCATCATCGACATTAGTATGTAAAGTGCCATCTCGCTCCCAAACAATCGCTGAGAGAAAAATGTCGCTAACACAATAAAAGTAACTGATCCCAACAGATGAAATGTTCCTCGGTAAAAGGTAAGTTTGTAACCAAAATGATTGGGACCGTATTTCGCAAAAGACTCTTCAAGCGCTCGTTTGTATGATTCGCGACCACGGACGAATTTTCCCTCAATATCACACGAAAAAGGGTAAAGTCTGTCAGGAATCGTATGGATATAAAGGTATATATTTTTAAGCATCAATCTCATGTCGCCTATTATATCAGAAGCTACCGACCTGAGACGGTAGTGAAAATATCGTTTATTAACGCGTCAACATCGAGATTTTCTTGCTCTTCAAGACAGGCACCTTGTTGTGAAGTGATGTAGTTCAAACACTGTGGGAATTTGAGAGTAAATTCTGCTTGTAACCCTTCGCGTTCATAAAAGTACGTTCTGTATACGCTCCCCGCCGCACCCTCACTACGTTCTGTCACACAATAAGTTGTTTCAGCAATTTGCCTTTCTT
>JAGOON010000038.1:0-5116 GCA_017992505.1 Minisyncoccota bacterium
GGTAATTGAAGTTGTTCGTGAAGACCGTAGAGAGATTGAGGGGACTTCAGCAACGACCCTTGAACAGGAGGTGCGTGTCGAGATTAAAGAAGGAGAGCGGGTGGGTGAAGTGGCTACACTGATAAATGAAGTTGTTCGACTCAAGGAGGGTGATTCCATTTTTGTGAATCGAATGGTGGCAATCGATGGGCAGGAAACCATCACCTACGCTGATTTTGAACGACGCCCTATTCTTGGTGCGCTCGCACTTCTTTTTGTTGTGGCACTCCTTTTCTTCTCTCGATGGCAAGGAGTACGAGCCCTCGTTTCGCTTGCACTCAGTGTTTGCGCTATTCTCTTTGTGCTCGTACCAGCTCTTTTGGCGGGCTATGACGCTACACTTACCAGTGTCGGTATTTCGGCAGTGATTCTTGCGCTTGCGCTCTTTGGAACACACGGTATTAATCCGCGATCGGTCATTGCCTTTGGCGGTACGTATGGCGCGGTCGTTATTACTGGCCTCATTGCATATCCTTCAGTACATTTAATGCGACTTACTGGATTTGGTGATGATGCTGCCGTGTATCTCAACTTTGCTACCAATGGACAGCTCGATCTCACGGGGCTCCTGCTCGGCGCCATTATTATCGGTATTTTGGGTGCACTCGATGATGTTTCAATTACACAGGTGTCTGTGGTTGAGGAGCTTAAGGCTGCAAATAAGAATTTTGGGTTTAATGAATTGTACGCGCGCGCGAGTATTGTTGGGCGCAATCATATTGGTTCGATGGTGAATACGCTCGCACTTGCATATGTTGCGGTGTCACTCCCACTCATCTTGCTTTATGCTAAGACAGAGAACTCTTGGGTCGATATCCTTAATCACGAGGTGGTAGCTTCAGAAATGCTTCGTATTATTATTGGTAGTCTCGGCCTTATTTTGGCTGTTCCAGCGACCACCGCTGCAGCGGCGTGGTACTATCGCAATCGTAGTGTTGACAGAAAAGATAATCACGGGCATGGTCACCACCATCATCATTAATCAGGTATACTCAGATTATTAAAATTTAGATCATAAAGCATATGAAATCATTTTTAGATGAATTCAAGGCATTTGCGATGAAAGGTAATGTTATCGATCTCGCAGTTGCGGTTGTTATTGGAGCAGCGTTCGGCAAGATCGTCTCGTCATTGGTGGCGGACATTATTACGCCACTCATTGGACTTCTAATGGGAGGTGTTAATTTTTCAGGAATGTCATATGTCCTCGGAGACGCTGTGGTGACATATGGAGTATTTGTGCAATCTGTTATTGATTTCATCATCGTTGCGCTCGCTATCTTTATGGTGGTAAAGGGCCTTAATAAGGCACAGGAAAAGGTTGTTAAGAAAGAATCAGTCGAAGAAAAGCCAAAAGAGCCGTCAGAGGAAGTAAAATTGCTTCGAGAGATCCGCGACACATTGCAAAAGTAGTAGGGGAGAGAAAAGAGCCGAAGTATCAGTCCTGCGGACTGATACTTCGGCTCTTTTCATTACCACAAAACACTTTAACGAGCTTGAAAATCTAGGCAAAATCTAAAAGTATTACGTAGCTCGATGTCCCCAGAACTACTGTGGATATCCAACGAAAAATAACCCCCGTTTGACTGCAACTAGATAGCCAAGTTTTCGCTTACGGTGCTATAGTAAGTGAACCACACGAGGTCTCGTGTGTCGGAGGTAAGACACACAACTTTTTTCTGAGTTCGGAATGCCATTTTCAGGAATGGTGGTGTGTTAGTCGCGACCCAAAATATCGCTTGTGAACCTAATTGTGCTGCGTGTTACTACACAGCGGTCTTCCACCAATTATGTTCGTACGCGATGCCTTACTTTTTACTCGTCTAGTTATTAGTATGAACATCGAATCAATTCGAAAGCGCGACGGTTCATTACGTCCTTTTGATATCAGCAAAATTGAGAGCGCTGTCGCTAAAGCGCTTGCTGAAACCGGCGAAGGAAATCGTGATGCCGCAAAAGCAGTAGCAGAAATTGCTCACCAAAAGGTGATTGCTATGTGTGTGCAAGCTGGTACAGCCGAGCCAGGTAGTCCGATTGCTAACAAGTGCGTCGATGGAAGCCCTGCTGTGGAAGAAATTCAAGACTTGGTAGAACAGGCCTTGATGGAGAAGGGGTACTTTACGACCGCAAAAGCATACATCATCTATCGTAACGAACGAAAGAAACTTCGTGAGCGAGACATTTTTGCTAAGCGACAAAATCTCAAGCCATACGAATATCCAGAACTCTACGAGTACACCAACGCGATTCGACACTCGTACTGGATTCACACCGAATTCAACTACACCTCAGACGTGCAAGACTTCCACGTAAATGTGAATGAAGTTGAGCGCAGCGCTATGAAGAACGCAATGCTTGCTATTGCACAGATTGAAGTGGCAGTGAAGACCTTCTGGGGCGACATCTACCACAAGATGCCAAAGCCGGAAATTGGCTCCGTAGGAGCGACTTTCGCTGAATCAGAAGTCCGTCACGCTGATGCTTACGCGCACCTACTTGAAATTCTCGGTCTCAACGATGAGTTTAAGAAAATTAAGGACATTCCAGTCATTCAAGAACGCGTGTCTTACCTTGAGAAGGTCATCAAGCTTTCTCGCACACAGGAAAATCGTGAGTACACACACTCTGTCCTTCTCTTCGCGCTCTTTGTTGAGCATGTGTCCCTTTTCTCACAATTCCTCATCATAATGTCGTTCAATAAGCACCGAAATCTCTTCAAGGGTATTTCAAACGCAGTTGAGGCGACCTCAAAGGAAGAGCAGATTCACGGTATGTTCGGTATCGATGTCATCAACATCATCAAGAGCGAGCATCCAGAATGGTTTGATGAATCATGTCGCAATCTTATTATTGACTCATGTCGCGCTGCTTACGAGGCTGAAAGTAACATTGTGGACTGGATTTACGAAAAGGGAGAACTCCCATTCCTTCCCGCCGCTAACGTCAAAGAGTTTATTAAGCATCGCCTCAACAACTCTCTTGCCTCAATTGGACTCGAACGAGTCTTTACCGTTAGTGACGCACTCCTTGAAGAAACTGATTGGTTCGATGCGGAAGTGATTGCTACCAAGCACGTAGACTTCTTCAATAAGCGCTCTATCAACTACAACAAGCGCTCAGCAAGTGTCACCAGTGAAGACCTCTTTTAAATCGTCGCGATTATTACAACGTAAACTGAAAGAATGATATGGAACCATGGTACTGGCTGAACGAAAATAGTCGCGGATTTTTGGCCCGAGGATATCTTGCTGAAGGACAAACAGCAGAAGAGAGAATTGATGTTATTGCAAAAGCGGCCGAAAAATATTTGGGCCAAGAGGGTTTTGCTGCGAAGTTCACTGACTATATGTCACGGGGGTGGATTTCACTCGCCTCACCAGTCTGGTCAAACTTTGGTATCAAAAAAGGCCTCCCGATTAGTTGTTTTGGTTCATATCTCGACGACAACATGGGGAACATTCTTCTTACCAATGCTGAGGTGGGAATGATGAGTAAGTATGGTGGTGGTTGTTCTGGGTACTTTGGTGCGCTTCGCGCCCGTGGCGCTGAAATCGGCGGAGGCAATGGCCATTCTTCTGGTTCGGTGCACTTCATGCAACTCTTTGAAACACTCATCAATGTCGTGAGTCAAGGTTCGGTTCGTCGTGGGCACTTCTCGCCATATTTGCCAGTCGAACACACTGACATTATGGAGTTTTTGGATATTGGTACCGAAGGGAACCCTATCCAAAAGCTCACCCATGGTGTGACGGTGGGGGACGAGTGGATGGAGTCAATGATTGCAGGCGACGAAGCGAAACGAAAAGTGTGGGCACGTATCATTCAAAGACGGGGAGAAATGGGGTACCCATACATTATGTTTAGCGATACCGCTAACAAAAATACCGTCAAGGTATACAAAGACAAAAACCTCCGTATCTACGCGAGTAATATGTGTAGCGAAATCATGTTGCCGTCAAAGGCGGACTGGTCATTCGTATGTTGTCTCTCTTCACTCAACCTACTCCACTATGATGCGTGGAAGGACACCGACCTTGTCGAGACCATGATCTCATTCCTCGATGCGGTGATGGAAGATTTTATCGTGAAACTTGAGGAGCTTCGCGATCATGAAGAAGAAGAAAAACGTCGAGCCTTCGACTTTATGCAGCGAGCGTACAACTTCGCTAAGGCAAACAGAGCTCTCGGTCTTGGTGTCCTTGGATACCACTCTCTCCTCCAATCAAAAGATCTTGCATTTGAAAGCGATGAAGCGGCCGCTCTCAATATTGAAGTGTTTAAACTAATTGAAGAAAAAGCTGAAAAGCAAACTATCAAACTCGCGGAGACTCTCGGCGAACCAGAAGTGCTCAAAGGTTATGGTCGTCGCAACACAACACTTATTGCTATTGCCCCAACGACTTCCTCGGCATTTATTTTAGGACAAGTATCACAGGGTATCGAACCAATCTGGTCAAACTGTTACGTGAAAGACGTCGCCAAGATGAAGGTGACAATCAAGAACCCAACGCTTGAAAAGCTTCTCGCAGAAAAGGGAAAGAACGATAAGGTAACGTGGGACAGTATTCGTGACAACGATGGTTCCGTTCAGCATCTCGACTTTCTTTCTGAAAACGAAAAGGCAGTCTTCCGTACCTTTGCTGAAATTGACCAGATGAAAATCATCGAACAAGCGGCTGATCGCCAAAAACACATTGACCAAGCGCAGTCACTCAATATCATGGTTGAGCCAGACACCCCAATCAAGGATATTAATCAGATGTATATCCAGGCCTGGAAGCTCGGTGTAAAGAGTCTCTACTACCAGCACTCGATGAACGCCGCCCAACAAATGGTGCGCCGGAAGCTCCAAGAACAAGAAGCGAAGAAGTAAGTAAAAACCGACGGAAACTGATTTCCGTCGGTTTTTTAACACCCCTGTTGAAATCTCTGGGACGAAAGTTTTGAAGTGGGGTATTATATGAGGAGCAAGAGCGAAAGCTCTTTGCGAAAAGTTTTTTGTTATAAAAACGGCTCGGAATAGGGACTACGTATCGCGACTACGCAGTCCCCGCTCTGGGCCGTTTTTGTTGTTTGA
>JAGOON010000038.1:5216-6388 GCA_017992505.1 Minisyncoccota bacterium
TACGACGAGAATGCTCCTCTCACCGTAGAATTTGTGTTTGACGAAAGGCAGGCTTCTGCTGATTCTGAAATTAGTCAGCGCCAAACACTTGATGCGCAAAAGGAAGAAAACGAAGCGGTGTTTAAAAAGATTGATGAACTTAAGGGGGAGCACGAAGTGCGTACTAAGGAGTATCAAGAAAAGGTCGATGCCTATGAATCACGACTCAATGCATATAATCAAAAAGTAAATCAATACAATGACCAGGGTGGTGCACCATCATCAGTGTACGATGAACTAGAGGCGGAGAAAGAAGACTTGGCCAAAGAGTCAAGAACGCTTAATGATGCTGCCACAGAACTCAATGAGCTCGCCGAAAAAATCAATGAACTCGGTGACCAGGGAAATCGACTTGTTGAAGTGTACAATCGTGAAGTTGAGGTATATAACAGCAAATTTGGTTATTCGCGCGAGTTCACACAGGGTGATTATCAGGGTAATCGAATTAATGTCTATAAATTTTCTGGTAACGCAGAACTGCAAAAAGTACTCGTGCATGAGTTTGGTCATGCACTTGGTATTGGTCACGTTGAAGACGAGTCGTCAGTCATGTACTATTTACTGGGAGATATGAGCACCGCCCCAATACTTAGTTCGGAAGACAAGGAGGCGTTTGTATCGGTTTGTGGCAATGGAAGTGAATGGCAACACCAAGTGAGACAACAGATTCGAAGCATGTTATCAATTATTAATATTTAAATAGTATGGAAGGTTTTCTAAGTATCAAACACAATAGAGTACTCGGTACAGCCGTGCTCGTGATGGCAGTATTGGCGCTTGCGTCCTACGCAATGCTCAATTTTCGTATGACCAGTTCTTCATATCCAATGCCGACAAATATTTCGGTTATTGGTGAGGGAGAGGTAACTGCCATACCAAACGTCGGACAATTTTCTTTTTCAGTTATGGCTGAAGGTGCGACTGCAGCAGAAGCGCAAGCGCTTTCAGGTACAAAGATTAATGACATTATTGCGTATTTGAAGGAACAAGGAGTCGAAGAGAAGGATATTAAGACCAGTGGTTACTACCTTAATCCACGCTATCGATACGAAGAACAGCCATGTAGTAACCCTGGTTTGGGAGCGTACGATATGGCAAGAAACATTTGTCCTCCTGCCGAACAAGTCCAAGAT
>JAGOON010000039.1 GCA_017992505.1 Minisyncoccota bacterium
ACTGACATCGATATTATCCTCATTACCCACGAACACGCTGATCACTGTCACACCGAGGCTATAGCTGAACTATTGGATAAAAATCCTGATGCAGTAGTGGTGAGCAACAGTAGTGTGGCCAAGCTATTACAGAAACAAGCACTCGACGTTCATATATTAGAAGGGAAGGAAGTGGCTTCAATTATCGATGTCACCATTGAGGCCTATGATGCTAAACATGAGGAAATCTTTGAAGCGTATGGCATTGTACAAAATACTGGCTACTTCATTGCAGATAACTTCTTCTATGGAGGAGACTCATATATCATCCCCGAAAAACCCGTACAAATACTTGCACTTCCAATAGCAGGACCGTGGTGCAAAGTTGTTGATGCAATTCGCTATGGTATTGCGGTAAAACCAAAGGTAGCGATACCGGTCCATGACGCCGTGCTGAGTGAAGCAGGAAAATCCGTGACCTATAGTCACTTTGAAAGAGAACTAGGCAACCACGATATTGTGTTTAAAATAATTAAAGACGGTGAGTCGTTTACTACGCAATAGCAGCGACAATTTGGCCAATCACTTCCTTCATCGGTGTGTCAGCTTTGATAATGTAATGCTCTGGTCTTTGAAGTGATGCGTGCGCCTGGTCACGCGGGTCGCTTCGATTAGTAAGGAAGATGATGGGTACGGTTTGACCCCACTCATCGTTACGAATAAACGCTGCTGCATCATAGCCGTTCATGATTGGCATATCGATATCAAGAAGAACAAGATCGGGATGCTTTTCCAGAGCAATTCGAACGCCATCTTGTCCGTTTTCTGCCATGATGATGTGTAGGCCAGCGTTAATAAGGGCGAGGGCATAAAGCTCACGAATACTCTTGTCATCTTCTACGAGGAGTACCGTTTTCTTTTGTGGTTCCATTATTTCTAGTATACACCGCTTTCTCACTCATTGCATAAATCAGTGTTCCCAGACCACAAAAGGGCCCTCCTTCTTGTGTTTATTTATAGGTGTGCTTTAATGCACATAACGAAACCAGCTCCTCTTGAAGAAGAAGATCAGGCGAAGTGATGTTTTGTAGTTAAAAAATTAAGAAACGAAAAAATGAAAGGTTCAATTGTACGAAAGCGAGACGAAGGGTACGGATTTATCAAGCCAGAAGATGGTAGTAAGGATGTATTCTTCCACGCTTCATCACTCGTTGATATTGTCTTCGACGAACTCTCAGAAGGTGACTCAGTTACTTTTGATGTAGAACAAGGTCCAAAGGGTCCTGCTGCAGCAAATGTACAGCGCGCATAGTGAAGCGTAAAAAACGCGGCGGGGCATATGCCCCGCCGCGTTTTTGTGTGCCCACATGTATAATATTTATATGATTTTTAGTACCATCATCGGTGACTATGTTCGTTGGCATTACACACGTGCTTTCGGCGAACTCTTCCACTTATGGCTTAATTTTTTGTGGTTTATCATTCACTTCTTTTCTCTCAAAGAATTAATGACCTCACTCCTTTCGCCATGGCGTCGTATGACCGAACAAAAAAGGCAGGGGTGGAATTTTGAAGACATGATGTCATACATCATCATAAATCTTTTTTCACGCATTATTGGTTTCATTATGCGGTCGGGAGTAATTATTATTGGTCTTGTCTGTCTCACTATCACCATCATCACTGGCGCTATTTTATTTTTACTTTGGCTTTTTTTACCTGCGTTGGTGGTTGCTACTTTACTTGCCGGAGTCGCCTTACTCACTTCTAATTTACTTGTATGAACACGCTCGCTGATAGCATTGCATTTTTTAGGCCTTCAATAACTTTGGAACGTTTTATAAGCAGACGCGCGCTTCATGTGCTCCGCACAATCTTTCTTGTGGGTGTCACATTTAGTGGAAGTTTAGCGATTGTGTTTTACTTCTTTTTTGACGATGCTGTATATCAGAGTATTTCTTTGGGGGCGTTCTTTATATTTTTTGCCCTTTGGGTTGAGCAAATCCTTATTTTTTCATACCACAACAGTTTTTTCTTTCGTGGTCTCAACTCTGTTATTGGTATTGAGAACGAACCTGTATCAGGAGCGACATATGACTTAGCAAAAGTTGGACTGTCTGACCCGCAAGATATTACAAAAGCTTTTTGTACATCACCATTTGGTTCTATTACTTTACTTCGTGCAGGAGTTTCATTCGAAGCACTGGATGCTTTTCTCGCAGCCCCACGACAGACCGTTACTGCTGAAAAGGTGGTGCTTCCCGAAGATAAGATTTTTACGCTTATTGATCTTGGAAAATATCTCCTCTCGCAAGATCAAAGTTTTAAAGATTTGTTTGTTAAGCAAGGCATCACTACCGAAACATACTTCGGGGCACTTTATTGGGTGATTGGTTCATATCACCAAGAAAAACGTCTCCTCCGTTTCTGGAGTAAGGATAATCTGTCTCGGACCAAAGGACTCGGCCGAGAATGGACGTACGGTATCGCATACCTACTCGAACAATACGAAAAAGATATTCGTACGAGTGCTGTCTTTTCGACGCTCACTCGCGACAGCGCCTATGCATCTGAAAAGGTAGGTGAAATCGAAACAGCACTCGCAAAGATGAAAGCTTCCAATGTACTTATTCTTGGTGAACCTGGTGTTGGAAAGATAGATCTTGTAATGGAGATTAAAAGACGAATAGAGAATGGTAAGTCTCTTGATGCCATATCTGGAAAGCACATTATTCTTCTTGATATGAACCGAGTGTTCGCAACCCATAGAGAGAAGCAAGCACTCGAAGTAACCATGCTGAATATTTTTGACGAGGCGCTTCATTCTGGAAACACCGTAATTGTTATTGAAAATCTCAGTACCGTCATTCGCGAAGCAGAAGCAATGGGAGTCTTTCTTCCAGAACTTCTTGATGAGTACCTTTCATCACCACTTCTCCAAGTTATTGCCACAGACACTCCAGGGGGGTTTCACAATTTCCTTGAACCACTTGGTGCCTTCACTCGACGTTTTACAGAAGTACTTATCGAAACCCCTGATGTTTCCGCAACCGTTCGTCTTTTGCAGGGTATCGCCGTCCAGAATGAAATTCGCTTTCGAACTCTCTTTACCTATAGTGCACTTGAAGCAATTGCAACTGCAGCTGACCGCCACATCGTCGAAGGAGTAATGCCTGATAAAGCCATCACACTCCTAGCAGATGTAGCAGCCCACGCTGAGCAAACAAATACGGAAACCATCACCGCTGACGTGGTGTACAGCGTGGTTGGTGAGAAGACTGGAATTCCTGCCGGACCAATACAAGACTCTGAACGAGATCTTCTTCTACACCTTGAGGACACGCTCCACCAACAAGTCATCGGCCAAGAGCATGCACTTTCTGCCATTGCGCGCACCATGCGCCGTGCACGAGCGGGAATCCAATCAAATGAAAAACCAATCGGTTCTTTCCTCTTTCTTGGACCAACTGGCGTCGGCAAAACCGAAACGGCTAAAGCGCTTGCTAAAGTATTTTTTGGGAGCGAGAACAAAATGCACCGAATCGATATGTCAGAGTTTAGTGGCAACGATGCACTTGAACGTCTTCTTGGCGACGGTGCAACAAGTGGCATCCTACCTGATATGCTTCGCGAACATCCATACTCAGTACTACTACTTGATGAGCTCGAAAAGGGAGCACAGACCGTACATGATTTATTTCTTCAAATTCTTGATGAAGGAGTGTTTACTGACGCACGGGGTGAAAAAGTAAACGCTCGAAACACAATCGTCATCGCTACCTCAAACGCCGGCAGTCGACTTATTATGGATACAGTAGAACAACGAAAGGCATTGCATCATTTAAGCCAAGAGATTATCGATCATATTATTCGTGAGGGAATTTTCCGTCCAGAGCTTATTAATCGATTTGATAGCACAATTATTTTTGAACCCCTTTCAGTACCAGAGCAAACACAGGTCGCGAGCCTCATGTTAGGAGGACTCTATAGTCGAATGAAGGAGCGTGGGTACGAGCTCGTTGTGGGGAATGAACTCCTTGAAGTGCTTGTCACTAAGGGATACAATCCCGAATTTGGTGCAAGGCCAATGCAAAGAGTACTCCAAGATGTCATTGAAGAAAAAGTTGCACAGAAAATAATTTCAGGAGCAGTAAAACGTGGCGATACTATCACACTCAATAAAGAAGACTTCACCGAGGAAGAACTTTCGGTGACTGGTATATAAAAAAGCGCGGTCATAGACCGCGCTTTTTATTTACCATGGAATTTTTTGTGCACCTCTCGCAAATGTTTATCGGTGACGTGTGTGTAAACTTGAGTCGTTCCAATATTTGCATGTCCAAGGAGTGCTTGCACCGAACGAAGATCAGCACCGTTTGAAAGTAAGTCGGTTGCAAAACTATGTCTGATTACGTGAGGAGTGACCTTGCGGGTAATACCTGCTTTTGCCGCGTACTGTTTAAGTACTCTCTGCACACCGCGTGGTTGAATTCGAGGTTCACCACCATCGTTAGCCTTGCGGCCATATCGAACAAACAATGCATCGTCTAAATCCTTACGGGACTTGAGGTACTCCTGAAGCGTCTGCTTTGCACTATCAGAAAGAAACACCACTCGTACTTTTTCACCCTTACCGCGAACTGAAAATTCATCTCGAGTTAAATCGACGTCATCAATGGACAGCCCACAGAGCTCTGAAATTCGAAGTCCAGTTGAAAAGAGGAGTTCCAAAATTGCTTTGTCGCGTTTCCCCTCAAGGGTCTTGGTATCAGGGGCATTCATGAGACGCTTAAGCTCTGTCGGTGAAATAAGATCGAGCGAACGCTCTGGTACTTTTGCAAGTTCAATGCGCTCAGGAGAGAGTGCTTCAATTCCACGCTTTCGTAAGAACTTGAGAAACGCCCTAAGGGCAATCAAATAATAGTTTTGGGTCCTGCGTTTCATGGGCTCAAGCCTGCCACCAACCTTGGTTCCGGCCTGTCGGTTTAGATGCAAGCGAAACTCCCGAATCTGTTCCTCCGTCAACTGTGAAACCGTTTTGACTTTCGCAAAGGCAAAAAAGCGCTCTAAATAGCGATCATAATTCTCAACCGTCTTCACTGACCTACCCCTCTCAATTTCAAGGTGCTCAAGGAATTGGCGTTTCAGTTCCGCTAGGTCTTTCATGACACATATTATAGCAAGTGAACGGGGCGTTTTGACTAAGTGCGAAACCCGTCCTGTAATCTTGCTTTTTTAAAAATATATGCTATAGTTGTTACAACCTTCGCAGGTAATCGACCGCACCAGGTGGTAACTCTCATTATGAGTAGTATCTATACGACCGGTTGCGTAACTAATATAAACCTATGCTATCAAAGCAAATTAAAAAAAACGTCCTTAAGAATGTGGCTCGTCACGGTGAAGACACTGGCTCAGCAGAAGCACAGGTTGGTCTACTCACTCGTCAGATTGAGGAACTTTCTGCTCACCTCCGTAAGCACAAGAAAGACTTTCACTCACGACGCGGTCTCCTTCAGATGGTAGCGGACCGTCGCAAGCATCTAAAGTATCTTGAGCAAAAAGATGAAGCGGCCTACACTGCACTCATCAAGAAACTCGGTCTTAAGCGATAAAAATATGCTCCTCTGTGGAGCATATTTTATTTTAGATATATAGTAATATTAGAGGAGTCGTTCTTTTTTTTAATAATTTAAATATTATATTTTCATGGGAGTAATCAGACACCCCGAACAACGGGTGGCAATTTTAATCGATACACAAAATCTTTATCACAGTGCAAAAAATTTATACAAATCAAAAGTAAATTTCGGGGCAGTGGTAAAAACCGCACTAGGAAACCGCAAGCTCATTCGGGCAGTTTCATATGTGGTTAACACAGAGGGAGGTGAGGAAACGGCATTTTTTGAGGCACTTGAAAAAGTTGGTATAGAAATCAAAACCAAGGACCTGCAGATTTTCTACGGTGGGGCAAAGAAAGCTGACTGGGACGTCGGTATGGCAGTCGATGCAATCAAACTCGCACACAAGGTTGATGCTATCGTACTTGTGACTGGTGATGGTGACTTTATACCACTCGTTGAGTATGTAAAGAGTCAGGGCTGTCAGGTAGAAGCGATCACTTTCGGTCGTTCCGCTTCAGGCAAGCTCCGAGAAACCGTTGATGACTTTATCGACATGGATGATAATCCGCATCAGTACTTAATTGGCTACAAACCAGTTCGAAAAGGTACCCAGAAAAATCT
>JAGOON010000007.1 GCA_017992505.1 Minisyncoccota bacterium
GGTGGCCTGCTTTACTGCACCCTTAGCCTCCTTTTTTACTGTCTTTACTGCCTTCTTGGCGTCCTTCTTGAGTGGAGCCGCGGCCTTCTCGATAGACTTCCAGTGATCTTTCATTTCTTTTGAGAATTCAAGGATGTCTTTCTTGCTTGCGTTCTTTGCTCCGGCATATGCGCCTGAGACTGACTTGATGAGGTCTTCGTATTCTTTTTGTGACATCTCTTGTGCGTCTTCGAGCTTTTCGAGTACTTCAGCCTTTGCCTTTAGTGCCCAGCTCTTTACCATCTTTCGATTCTTTGGTGCTGACTTACTTCCGTAGAGGAAGTATGCGCCCGCTGCTGCAACAGCTGCCGCTCCGAGTCCAATCCCGACTCCGACAGCATTATTGTTTCCCTTTGCGGCTGGTGTTGCGGCCGACTTTTTCGCCTCTTGCTTTTTCGCCATATTTTGAAGTATTAAAATAAATGCTAATCCTCGGCTACCTTGGAACGTTTTTTCTTTTTTGTACCAAAGACAAGTCCCATGATTGTTGAGACAATTCCGCCGGTTGCAACGAGCTTGCGTACCTGTGCCACATCTTCCGCCATTACTTCACTTGCTGAATCGATTCGCTCAAGAATTGAACGAATGGTTTTCATGACTTTGTATATTTGAAACAAAATCATTGTCACCACAATACAGAAAACGACTGTCGCTACGCTGGCAATGAAAAAGAAAATATTTGCTTGAAGTACCTCACTCATCACTACTAGTCTAGCGCGTTTAGGTCAGTGGTGGAAAGAAAAGCGTGGACAACCCGCTCTACATCCTCGGCATTATTCTGCTCCATAAGTTCGGCGCGGAGTGTCGCAGCACCATAAAAGCCGTTTACATACGCCTTATAATGCTTTTTCATAACAGCAAAGTTTTTGTGTGGGAGAAGCTCAGAAAAGAGCTTGGTGTGTTCGACCATTACAAGAAGACGTTCCTCAAGTGAAATGTATTCTGCTGAACCATCGCTCATATCTTGCGTGATGATTTTTTCTCTATCGACTCCGTGGGTTGGGAGTTCATTTAAACGAATTGGAAGGCGCTTCGTTGGATGGAAGAACCACGGGTTACCAAACAGTGCGCGACCAATCATGGCGCCATCCGCACCAGTCTGTGCAACCTTTTGACGTGCATCATCAATGGAAAGAATGTCTCCGTTGCCGATAATACGCGTATCTGGCGCGAACTTGTCGCGAAGTTCGACTACGCGTACTACGCGTTCCCACTGTGCTGGCACCTTACTCATTTCCTTGCGAGTGCGGGCGTGAATAGTGAGTACGGCGGGCTTCTCAGCGAGAAGTGCTGGGATCCAGGTGTCGATCTCATCTTTGTTGTACCCAATACGGGTCTTCACCGATACTGGCAAGTCACCTGCCCCACGCTTGGCGGCGCGAATAATCGCACGAGCGACATCGGGTGTTTTAATCATCGCCGACCCACAGCCCTGCTTTTCAATCGAGCGATCAGGACAACCCATATTGATATCAATTCCATCGAAGCCAAGTTCACGACACAAGTCAGCCGCATATTCCATATGCGCTTCATTACTTGAAAACAACTGAGCAACGATTGGACGCTCTTCTTCGGCATAGATAAGGTCAGCCATGAGCTTCGCTCTGCCTTCAGGCGTGGCGCGCACGAGCCCGTCTGCAGCGACGAATTCCGTCCACATTACATCGGGCTTTCCATGCTTTGCGAGCATGCGACGAAACGCTGCATCGGTGACATCTGCCATCGGTGCTACGACAAAAAATGGTGCTGGTAGTTGTTGCCAGAAATTCATAATGCCTGTACTTTACAGACAGTTCAGCACATTGCAAGGAGATGTACGATGCGAAACTATGGCCCGTTCGACAAGCCCTATGGAGCAGCTACTTGGTCAGGTATCAAAGAGCGGCTCAAAGCGTTTGTCGTCCTGCTCTACTCGATTGCTGTAATGATGATTGACATTCCTTTATCAATCGCGGCGGAAAGTACCTCGATTGCTTTCTTCCAGTTCCTGTTCTTTACCGCAATTGTCATCACAATACCGATAATTTTATCGCTGATGTTTCTCGGTGTTGTCTGGGCATACTTCCCAGAGTTCAAACCCCATTGGCGAAAATGGCTCACTTAGCAAGATCAAAATAAACCCCGTCTTTTAAGACGGGGTTTTATTCATTTTCTTCTGGCTCATCAAATGAAATCATCACCGCAGATGAAGTCTCCTCAGAAGTGGGCGTGGTGGCGAGGGCTGATTGTTCGTCAGTCGAGGCGGGTGTATCTGCGCCGCCACCAAACGCTTCCCCACCTTCACTTGATGGAGTACTACTTGAAACTGTTGTCTCGAGCGTTACCTCATTTACAAACACCTTGCTCCCAAAGCGTAAATCTACATATTCAAAATTCCCCGGTTTGATGTGTGCGAATTTCTCAGAATTGAGTACGGTGAGGAGATTATTAACTGTCTCCTTTGCATCTTGCTTGAGTGACACCTTAAATTCTCCACCGTTAACGATAGAAAGGAACGCATCGCCAGCTGCATCTACCTCGGCCTTAGAAATATTCCATCCTGCTTCGTCAAATAAATTGACGAGTTCTTGCACACGTCTATATTCCTCTTCTGAAAATGCTTGCGTGTGTTCGCTCGGTGTCTTGCCTATGGCCACAAACCGCATAAAGCTCCCGCCAGCGAGCGATGGCGCTGGAGAAAAGGAATACCCCGCATTATCAAGAAAGAAGCATCCATCGGAGTTACTGTCCTTGCACCAGAGTGAATCTGGAACGTATTCATCAAATTCAATTACAAGTTCGGTTCCACCTGAACGCATCACAGAAAGATTCTTGATGCGTTTAATTTCACGGATGCTTTTTTCTATGTCTTGGTGTGGATACGCAAAGGCAAACGAGCGAGGGACGAGTTTGAGATATGAACCATCGAGTCGCTCACGCGCAATTCGTTCAATTTCTTCATGGGAAATCGTTTCTCCTCCCCGCACCGAAACCGTACTCAATGTTACCGCATCAACACGCGTCCCATACCAAATACTGATGATGAGCATACCTAAAAAGGCCGTGATCATTAGGCCGACGATTATTTGGCGCATGAGTAAGACAGTGCTCGGACTCACGCTCTTGTACGGGCGTGGCTTCATGACGGAATAATATCATGAAAAAAGCCACGAAAATGCACTGACGTGCATTTTCGTGGCTTATACATACTTCTAGCCAATTTGCTCCTTACCAAAGTACGGACGAAGTACTTCAGGAATCTTAATACTACCGTCAGCTTGCTGAAAGTTCTCAATCAGTGAGACGAGAATGCGTGGGGTTGGAATAGCGGTACAGTTGTGTGAGTGGGCGTAGCGCACTTTTCCTGCTTCATCTCGGTAGCGAATATTAAAACGACGAGTCTGGAAATCATGGAAGTATGAGGCCGAACTGATTTCTCGATAGGTCTTCTCTCCAGGTACCCAGAGTTCGACATCGTACTTCTTCACCTGCCCTTGTCCTAAATCTCCGCCACAGTTCACTACCGTATGATACGGGATATTGAGTGATTCAATAAATTCCTCTGTGTTACGGTTAATTTCTTCATGGAGTCGCACACTTTCTTCGTGTGACGCTTCACTCAAAATCACCTGTTCAAGTTTATAAAATTCATGCACACGAATGAGTCCGCGCGTATCCTTCCCATGACTCCCCGCTTCGCGACGATAACACGGTGAGAAGCCGAGGTATTTAATTGGAAATTGTGCTTTTTCGAGAATCTCGTCAGAGTGATATCCCATCACTGATACTTCTGCTGTACCGATAAGGTAATCTTCGTCTTGGGTGCGATATACATCATCTGCATCATTTGGAAGATGTCCTGTTCCATAGAGATTGGCTTTGCGAACTACGGTCGGCGGAAGTACCGGCACAAAACCCTTCGCTTGAAAGAAGTCGTTGGCATAATTCCAAATCGCCCACGAGAGACGAGCACCGTCGCCAAGCAGGTAGTACCCGCGGAAGCCGTGTACCTTTGCACCACGCTCGAAATCAACCATGCCATGCTTAGTCATAAGTTCGACATGATCTTTGGCTTCAAAAGGAAATGAAGTTTGCTCTCCCCAGACTTTTACCTCTTCGTTATCAGCATCGTTCTCGCCATCAGGGACAGTCATGTCAGGGATGTTGGGCACTTGAAGCATCAGTGTCTGCCACTCTTCCATTACAGGTCGAAGTTCGTCTTCGTCTTTTTGGTTTTCAGTTTTGAGCGCCTGCATCTGTGTGATGAGGGTTTGCCGAACCATCGGGTCGGTGGTCGTTGGGATACCATCAGATACTTTATTTTGTTCGGCCTTGCGCGCCTCGAGGCGTTGCATGATTTCGCGACGAGTGTCGTCTACTTTAACCAAGCGGTCGATATCGACCGTAATACGCTTTTTGGTCGCTGCCATTTTGACAATCTCGACGTTCTCCCGAATGAATTTAATATCCAACATAAATATAAAAAGTTCTTCGATTATACACGAAAATGAAAAAACCTGGCATTGTACGGAATGTACTAGCCAGGTGGACTGCGATTGCTCGCGAAATTTGTTTGACCCGTGGGGTCGTGGTAGTCAGATGAGTGACAGAAGAACAAAAGAACTGGGTATCAAAATGAATTTGATATATACATCATATACTTCTCTCCGCCTGCGTCAATCATTACTTATGCACATGGTACAATTTTCCCTAATGTCCTTTCCAATTCTTGATGTTCCATCTAGGGATTTTTTCCCCGCCCTACGGGAAATTCCACAACCACCAGCCTCACTCAATTATCGAGGCACTTTGCCACCACCCCACCTTACCCTCCTCTCTGTCGTCGGCTCTCGCCAATACACTTCGTACGGAAAACAGGTAGTTGATGAACTGATAGGTGGCCTCAAGGGCTACCCAATTGGCATTGTGTCTGGTCTCGCACTTGGTATTGACTCGCTCGCTCATGAAGCGGCGCTTAAGAATAATTTGTACACTCTGGCCGTTCCAGGTGGCGGACTTGGTGACGACGTCATCTATCCTGCGTCACATAAAAATCTTGCCTATCGTATCCTTGAAGCTGGTGGAGGACTTATGTCTGAATACGTACCTGACTTCCGTGCGACAGAGTGGTCATTCCCGAAACGGAATCGAATCGTGGCTGGTGTCAGTAGAGGGACACTACTCGTTGAAGCTGCAGAAAAATCAGGCACGCTCATTACCGCACGAATGACGGCAGACTACAATCGGGAGCTCATGGTCGTACCAGGAAATATCTTTTCAAAGACATCGGCTGGCATTCATCAATTCCTTAAACTCGGTGCGACGCCTGTGACGTGCGCAAAAGATATTTTGGAAGTGTTGCAGGTGGCTGAGATGGGGGTGACTGAAACTCTGCCCCTACCCCCTCTTTCCACCACAGAAGAAAAAGTTATCTCACTCCTCACTGAACCCCGCCACCGTGATGAATTGATTCGTCTTTTGAATATGAGTACCCCAGAAGCCACTCAATTACTCATGATGATGGAACTTTCTGGGCACATCTCTGCTCACGATAATATCTACCGTCCCCGTCTTTAATTTGACACCACGGACATTTCCTAGTATTTGTTACTGCTATCTAATATATGAGTAAAAAGACCCTTGTTATCGTGGAATCGCCTGCGAAAGCGAAAACCATTGAAAAATACCTTGGTAAAGACTACACCGTACTCTCTTCAATCGGGCATGTTCGTGATTTACCAAAGAGTAATAACGACGCTGTTGATATTGAGGGTGGGTTTATTCCCCGCTACATTATCTCTCCTGATAAGGTGAAGGTAATTGCTGGTCTTAAGGCAGCAGCTAAGAAAGTAGACGAGGTCCTTCTTGCATCCGACCCTGACCGCGAAGGAGAAGCAATTGCTTGGCACGTAGCAGAACTCATTAAGGATGTTAATGACAATCTTAAACGTGTCGCGTTTAATGAAATTACTAAGGACGCAGTGCTTGAGGCAATTTTAAAACCACGTGACTTGGATCTCAATCTTAAAGAGGCACAGGAAGCAAGGCGTGTACTCGACCGCCTTGTGGGCTATGACCTCTCTGGTCTCATTTGGAAAAAAGTTCGCTACGGCCTTTCGGCTGGACGTGTACAATCTCCTGCCCTTCGTATTGTTATGGAACGCGAGCGAGAAATTCGTGCCTTCATTCCCGAAGACTACTTTGTACTCACTGCTAATTTGAAGAAGGATAAGATGGCCGTTCCGTTTGGTTGTACGGTAGAACCCCGAGCAGAAGCGGAAGCCAAGCGTATTAAAAAGGTCGGCGAAGCCAATGAGTGGGTGGTTATTGATGTAAAGGAAACCGAGGCGAAGCGTGCACCACGTCCGCCATTTACCACCTCGACTCTTCAACAGGTTGCTTCAACCCGACTTGGTTTCTCCCCATCACGCACCATGGGAGCAGCCCAAAAACTCTACGAAGCGGGACATATTACATACATGCGTACCGACAGTACCAACATGAGCGCACAAGCACAGAAACAAATCATCGCCATGCTCCATGCTGAATTTGGCAAAGAGTATGTGATGCCTCGCACATACAAAACCAAAAGCAAGTCAGCCCAAGAAGCCCACGAAGCGATTCGTCCTTCTAACTTTGGCAAACACACTGCTGGTAGTACAGAAGACCAGAAAGCACTCTATGAGCTCATTTGGCAGAGGGCTGTTGCCTCTCAGATGGCCGACGCCTCCATGAAGCGTACAAAAATCCTTACCAATGTCACAGGAGCGAAAGAGACAATCCCTGATTTCGCAGTAAATGGTTCTCGTGTCATTTTCGACGGCTGGCTAAAGGTCGACCCGCGTGCACGTGGTGAAGATGTAGAGGTTCCGAAAATAGCAAAAGGTGACAGTCTTTCATGTACCTCAGTTGAAGTCGAAGCGAAGCAAACGCAACCTCCAAGTCGTTACTCCGAAGCTGGTCTTATTAAGGAGCTTGAAAAGCGTGGCATTGGTCGCCCTTCTACCTATGCAAGTATCATGAAGACCATCACTGACCGTGGCTACGTAATTAAAGAGGGTCGCACACTCATGCCAACAGATACTGGCGATGTGGTTTCCACATTTCTTGAGACACACTTTGCAGAATATATTAGTGACGACTTCACCAGTGAAATGGAAGATGAACTCGACGAAATCGCCATGGGTGAACGCACCTATCGAAAAACTCTGGAGGATTTCTATACCCCTTTCCATCAAGCTGTGGAAGCGAAAGAAAATATTGAGAAATTGACCACTCTTGGAAAAGGTCCCAAGGAATTTCCCTGCCCTGAGTGTGGTGCAGATATGGTGAAAAAGCTCGGCAAGAATGGCACGTTCCTTTCGTGTGAACGTTTTCCTGACTGTAATGGTGCGCGTTTGGCTGATGGTTCAATGCTCAAAGCTGAAGCACCGATTGGTAAGCATCCTCAAAGTGGCGAGGATATATACGTACTCAACGGCCGATTCGGTCCATATGTTCAACTCGGAGCAACACCTGAAAAGATAAAGGGAAAGAAAGCGCCTACTCCGCGCCGAACAGGTCTTCCTGAGGGGGTTAAGCCAGAAGATGTCACACTCGAACTGGCAACGAAGCTCCTTGCACTTCCCCGAGAGCTCGGTAACCACCCAACAACTGGTGAGCCCGTAATGGCCAACACTGGAAAATTTGGCCCATACATCGCACACGCTGGCGACTTCCGCTCACTCAAGGGCGCAGACAACCCATACGATGTCACCTACGAAAGGGCTATGGAGATTCTTGCAGAGCCCAAGTCCATGCGTAAAGGTGAGAAGCTACTTAAGGAACTTGGTGTCAATCCAAAGACGAAGAAGCTCGTGAACGTCTTTGAATCAAAATCTGGACGTTACCTTAAAAAAGGATTCAAACGTATTGGAATTCCTGACAATATTAAAACCGAAGACATAACGCTCGAGCTTGTTATAGAACTGCTTGGCGGGAAATAGTCAAAAGAAAAAGCCGCTTTAAAAAAAGCGGCTTTTCGTTTAGGCCATAACCATCGCGCCAGGAAAAAATGAAGAATTCATCCCAAACCGATCTTTGACCCAAGAGGAGGCTTGCAAGGTGTCGACAATGATGGGATGGTCAACAATCGCCATCACTTGACCTTTTTTGTGAGTGATCGACGCTTCCACAACATTTGGTAGACGCTTCAGCTTTTCGGTAGCGAGCGCTACTTGCTGCTGATTGGAAACAGAGACACTCACTCTAATTTTACACATACACTTCCCCTTCAAAAGAACAAATCAAAAAAGCTCCTAGGAGCGACATAGTTATAATTGGAAACGCGTAAAATTGCAACCATAGTAATAAACTTGTCACAAACGACATTAGTCCCTACAATGAATTTATGTTTACTGGAGTAGATAAAATCATTGGCCAAATCAGAAACCTCACAGACGCTGATAAGCAACTGATTGAGCGTGCCTACACGTTTGCTGAAAAGGCGCACGAAGGTCACAAGCGCTACTCGGGTGAACCGTACATGATTCACCTCTCGGCTGTGGGTTTCAAACTCGCTGCCATGGGCATGCAACCCCCGACTATCGCCGCTGGCCTACTTCACGACACCGTCGAAGACACCGAAGTCACTACCAAGGACATTTCGGAACAATTCGGCGACGAGATTCTATTTCTCGTGGATGGCGTCACCAAACTCTCTTCCGTCCGCTACCATGGCACTGACCGTCACAATGAAAGTCTTCGAAAGCTCTTTGTCGCTACCAGCCAAGACATTCGTGTACTCATCATAAAGCTTGTCGACCGCCTTCATAATCTCGAAACCCTCCATCACGTTCCTGCGGAAAAACAACTTCGTATTGCTCGCGAAACCCTTGAGATATACGTTCCTGTTGCCCACCGACTTGGAATGGGTAAGCTTCGCAAGGAGCTTGAGGACTTGGCTTTTCCTTATGTATATCCCGAGGAAGCGACGCGTGTAAAAGAAGTACTTGCTTCACGCACTGGGAAGAACCAGGAGATGTTAGAGCGTGAACGAAAAATTCTTCAAAAGCGTCTAGTGGATTCTGGTCTCCAAAATTTCAACACCTTCTATCGAGTGAAGGGCTTGTACAGTCTCTATCACAAGCTAAAACGAAAGGAGTGGGAAATTTATGCCGTTTACGACCTTTTGGCGATGCGGGTTGTTGTTAATAGTGTTGAAGACTGCTACCGAGTACTTGGTATTGTGCACGAACTCTGGCGACCACTTCCAAAGCGTGTAAAAGACTACATCGCCTTTCCAAAGCCAAACGGTTACCAGTCCCTGCACACCACCGTCACCACGGGCAACGGTCTCATTATGGAAATCCAAATCCGTACTCAGCGCATGCATCAAGAAGCAGAGTTTGGTGTTGCTTCACATATTTTATACAAACAACCAGAAGTAGCTGATAAAGTCGAAAAGCCATCAGTATTTTCTTCCCTCATTCCTTCCCTATTTCGTCCATTTAAAGCTCGAACATCCGCCTTAGACCAAATTGACACCACAAAGGAAGAACCTCATCACCAAAAGATCCCTCGCTGGATTTCGCTCATTGGTCAGGTGTACAACGAAACAAAACACACCACAAAAGACTTTGTGGAAGATATGCAGTCTGATTTTTTCTCAAACCGTATCTTTGTCTTTACCCCAATCGGTGACGTAGTGGACCTTCCTGTTGGCGCAACCCCGATTGACTTCGCGTACGCAATCCACTCAGAAGTCGGTGACCATACCTTTGCTGCCAAAGTAAATAAGAAACTGGTGCAACTTGATTCAGAACTCAGAAATGGCGACATCGTCGAAATCGAAACACGAAAATCAGCCAAGCCGTCACCGAAGTGGCTTGATTTCACCAAGACCTCACTCGCTCGACGTCGGATCCGCAGTGCACTCGAAGAAGCTACACTGTAAAATTATTGATGGAGTAGAGATCACTATCGTCCTCTTCTGGCTCGATAATAGTGTCCTCTGCAATCTCATCTGCCACCTCAGGAATAAAGACAGGCTCAGAAAATGCTGCTTCTGCAAAGACTGGAGCGGGAACTGACTCTGAAATTTCAGACACAGAGAGTGGCGTTGCCTCACTCAAGATAACCGCTTGTTGTCCAGGTGTTCCAGTAGCCTGCGCTGCCTGATATTCATGCTTGATACGTTGTAATAGAACCTCCAGATCATCTGTTGAGAAATAGTCGATGGTTAGTTTGCCACCAAAGTCAGTCTTTTGAATTTGTACGCGGGTTCCCAGTGTTTCAGTAAATTGCTTTTCGATTTCAATGAGCTGAATATCAAATTCGTCAGGGTTTCGCTTGCGAATTTTGTCAGTCGCAATTTTGCGCGCAATACGTTCAACTTCCCGAACCGAAAGTTTTTTGAGGAGAATCTCTTGAAAAACCACTTCTTGCTCTTCTTTTCGATCATTAAGCATGAGTAGCGTACGAGCATGTCCCTCAGAAAGCTTCGCCATTCGAAGTGCATCGAGCATATGACTTGGGAGACCAAGAAGACGAATGGAGTTGGAAACATACTCTCGACTGCGCCCCATTTTTTGTGCAACTTGTACATGTGAGAGACCAAACATATCTGCGAGCTGTTGAAATGCGAGCGCTCTATCAACAGCATTCAAATCTTCACGTTGAAGATTTTCGATAATTGCGAGTTCAAGCTTTTCCTGTTCGCTTTGTTCTCCTTCACGAATAATTACTGGCACTTGAGAAACTCCCGCAAGCCGACTTGCACGCAAACGGCGTTCACCTGCAATAAGTTCGTATTCAGAGAAAAATGTACCGTCATCACGCTGAATTTCCTTCCGAGTAACCGTAAGTGGCTGCAGGACGCCGTACATTCGTATAGAATCAGCCAATTCCTGCAATTTATTCTCATCAAATTCCCGCCGTGGTTGAAACGGATTAGGAACAATTTTCTCTAACTCTACCCAATATATTGAATCTCCTTGAAATGCCATAAACAAAAAATACCGAGCGTACCTCCAAAACGGGTAGCAAAATGCTCTTCCTCGCATTTTAGCACATACCGCTGAGCTGGCCTGTTTATAACTTTCTGCTTTTCTGATACACTCTTGCCACCCCATTACAATATGCTGGAGTGGTGGAATGGTATACACGTTCGACTCAAAATCGAATGCCGCAAGGCTTATGGGTTCAAGTCCCATCTCCAGCACAAAGCGCCCGCCTCTAAGTGAAACTTAGAGGCGGTTTGCGATTTGTAGCTGGAGGTGGGACTTGAAAGACGGAGCCGGTATACAAGACGAGCGTAGCGAGGGCTTGTCGGCGAGTCGGGGTCGCGAGCGCGACTGAAAGGAGCGACTTGTGATCAAATCCCATCTCCAGCACCTTAGGAAATTTTAATCTGCGTTAGTAGTGTTTTAATTTCACTACGAGTCTTCCCTATAGACATATCGTGTAAATGTTGTATTATTTACAAAACCGTAATTGACGGTTTGTTCTTTCACGTAATCAAAGGGGTGAATATGAATATCGCTCAAATGCTGACGAACAGCCGTCAATCTGGTCTACCTGGATATGGTAACAATATGGGGTTCGCCAGACTTATGTTGGCGGTCTTCATCATTTACACGCACACACCTATTGTGGTGGCTGGACTGGGAAACATCTGGTGGATCGATAAGTTCTTACGGGAAACTGTTGGTATTCATCGCTCACAACTATTCTTTTTGTTGGCGGGTTTTCTTACGGCTGCAAGTTTGAGCCGGACCAAATCAATTTGGATGTTTGCTAGACGCCGAATGCACCTAGTCATTCCGATGTGGTACATCTGCATGTTTAGTGTGGTCTTGTTGGGGGCAATTGTTACATCCCTCCCCGCCATGGACTACTTCACACATTTGGAAACCATTCAGTATCTTTTTGTAGGAGTCACGTTCACCAAGGTACCCGAATCATTGCCGGGAGTGTTTGATACCCATCCATTTAATGGGGCCAACATCAGTGCATGGTTCCCCAGGGTTTTGGTCGCTCTCACTATTGCGCATGTCTGTTTTGAACAATGGCAACGTAAGGGTGAAGCTACCGTCAAATTATTTTTTGTTGGGGTGTCTATCATTATAGGAACCCTCCTTCATGAATACTTACAAGTGAAGGTAGTTGGGAACTTTGTCGATATGGCACTCCCCTATGTAATTGGCGTCGGTTTCTTCCAATATAAAGAGAGGATCGTCGTGAATCGTCAAACAGTGATACTAAGTGGTGCACTTATCGGAGCTATGTTTGCACTCGCACTACTCGGCCTACCTGCATCACGAATACTTTTACTAGTACCAGCACTTGTTATTATGGGCTATGTGCTCTTGTGTTGGTCGTTACTACCCGCGTGCAAGATAGCTCGCTGGTACAACAGTCAGGTTGGTGACATTGCATATGCAGTCATTGTGTTTTCGTTTCCAATACAGCAGTTAGTTTTTACTTCTGCTCCACAACTTACCTGGTGGGAACACTTCATGACAGCTACGGCAATCACCCTTCCTATGGCGTGGTTGGTCACGATAATCACTACGAACCTCGTTCAATTCCTGCAAAGTGTTGTTGTCATAAGACAAACAGCTACCGCATGAATAAACTTACAGCGCGCTCCTAAAGCGCGCTGTTTTCTATTTAAATATTTATCACATTATAACCGAAACTTGTCTGAGTCTTTGGTTAACACGGTAATTTTTTCCCCGTACTTACAATAACTAGACATTTTTCCCCTCATCGACTACTGTGTTTACGGTCTAGGAAAGGAATGCTTATGATGAAACCAGCAGATGTGTTAATTCAACACGCGCTTAAGATCGGCGCTTTAGAGCTTCTTCCTGAAGGGAGAGAACTCAAAAGCGGTAGAGTATCGCCTTATTTCTTCAATTCAGGTCTTTTTACAAACGCAATCAGCCTGAACATTCTCAGCAAAACTCTTGGCGACACATTCAAGGAACACTGGGGTATATTGGGACACCCAACCGTTATCTTTGGACCAGCTTACAAAGGCATTACTCTGTCGACACTCGCGGTTTCAAACCTTGGACACCCATTCAATAAGGGGTTCCATGGTGTGCAGTACGCACACGATCGCAAGGAAGAAAAAGCACACGGCGAAGGTGGTCGTATTGTCGGCGCGTCACTAAAGGACCAGCGCGTTGTCATCATCGACGACGTGATCACCACTGGTGGCACCAAAGATGATGCTGTCGAGCTCATAACCGAGCAAGGCGGAACCACCACGGGTCTGGTGGTGCTATTCGACCGGCAAGAGCGTTCGTCTGATAGTGAGCTTTCAGCGGCGCAGGAATTTTCAAAAAAGCACCATATTCCTATTGTTGCTGTCGCAACACTGAAGGACCTTATCGAATTCATACAGTCTCACACAGCAAGATCTTCTTCGACGCGAGGAATCCTCGAACTCATCAAAAGCTATCAAAAAGAATATGGGGTGTACTGATGAATCGCTGGGCCGTGACATACATGTCACGGCCTTTTTGTAATATTGATGTGGTACACTTTTTACATGTCAAAACCGAAAGTCATCGCTATCGTTGGACCAACAGCGTCAGGCAAGACGGCACTTTCTATCTCACTCGCAAAAAAAATAAAAGGAGAAGTTGTCTCAGCTGATTCAAGGCAAGTTTATGTTGGAATGGATATTGGTACAGGGAAAATTACACGTGCAGAAATGCAAGGAATCCCCCACCACCTTATCGATATTGCTGACCCGGTAACGGTATATACTGGTGCTGATTTTGCACGTGACGCAAACGAAGCAATAGAAAGTATATTAGGACGTAAACACACTCCTATCGTAATAGGAGGAACATTTTTCTATATCGATCTTCTCCGTGGGAAAATGCAACCCGCGCCCGTTGAGCCCAATGAGGATTTTCGCAATTCTCTCGCGCACTTCAAAGATGACGAGCTGTTTGCTCAACTTCAAGAAAAAGACCCCAAACGAGCTGAAAGTATCGACCCCTTTAACCGACGTCGCCTTGTGCGTGCACTTGAGGTTATCGAGGCACTCGGAAGCGTTCCAGAACAAAAATCTGTCGAATCTCCGTACGACTGGCTCATTGTTGGAGTTGAAGTTCCCCACTCACCACTCCATGATAAAATCCACGATCGTCTCTTACAACGACTTGATGCTGGAATGGTAAAAGAAGTGGAAACACTTCATGCACAAGGTGTTACATATGAACGTCTGGACGACCTCGGTCTTGAATATCGCTACATTGGGCAATACCTTCAAAAGAACCTCACGTACGACGAAATGATCCTTCAGCTAGAGACAAAAATCCGTCAATACGCCAAGCGTCAGCTTACATGGCTCAAGCGTGATACGGAAATTGAATGGTTTTCATCTGACAATCATGAGGCGATTTCCATCCGTGTCGATTCTTTCCTCAAAGAATAGTGAGGTTGATTTTAAACTCCCTTTCGCTTACTATTACCCGCACTTATCACAGGACCAACTCAAATGTGGTATATAGTGACGGAACAAAATAATACAATGGGCCTATAGTTCAGTGGTAGAATGCCGGTCTCCAAAACCGTTGACCGAGGTTCGAATCCTCGTGGGCCCGCCCGGGTAAAACAAAACACCAATTCCTAGGAATTGGTGTTTTGTTTTAGAAAGCAACCTGCGTTGCTTTCGTGCTCGGGCGGGAGCCGTAGGCATGTTTTTCTCCCCTTCCTAGGGAGAAAAACAGCCGAGGTGGGGTCGCGAACACTTAGTAGATTTGGAACGCAGTGAACAAATATACTTAGTGATTCGTGACCACGAGTAAATTTACCTACTCCAACGGAAGCGCCGTATTCCCTGGACAAAAACTAAACCGTAAGTCTTTTCCAGCAAAATCTTTGTTCACATAGTCAGGCGTACTTACCGTGTAACTAAGCGCACATAATTCAGAATCAGTGGTCTCCAACTCACCTCGAAGATATGTCTCAGCGTCGAGTCGGGCCCTATTCAATGGCTCTTTAAGTAATGTGACATTAAAGAAACTTGTCTCTTGAGTGTACGTGATGACATACTCAGACGATACTTCAGTCTCACTCTGTGAAAATGTATTACCAAGAAAGAACACTCCTTGATTTTGCATATCGGGAATAATATCTGGTTTCTTCAAAAAATTGTTAACCTGTACCGCTGGGCCAAAATCACTTTTAAGAGCGACTGTCGGAGTATCTGGAATACTAACCGTCACATCGTTTGTCGGAAATGTTTCGCTAATATCAGGTATATCTGGTGTGGTTTCATTCTCGGCTTTTTTAACATCATTTAAAATAGAGAGCACTGTGATTGCACTGAAGATAAATATGATACCAAGGATTAAAAGTGCTTTTTTCATACATGATCATTGCTAACCTCCATACTGAGTAATACATCGCTGTGCCTTGTTATTGCATCCAGGACAGGTCCATGGTGAGTACTGTGAACTCTGGACTAACCGCACTGCCGTTTGGGCGTTACAAGATGCCTTTCTGCAATTACTAGCAAAATCCTTACACGCCCCCGTAGCGGTCGCATTCCATGTCGTTCTGGTTATCTGAAAGAGTCCGCAGGCTGATGAATTGGAGCCAGGGTGCGTAACATTATACGGTGGTGTACTTGGTACACCTGAGCTTTCGGTCATCGCAATACAAGACATGACATTTGCTTGCGATGGTGTAAAACCAGCCGCAATAAGTGCAGAGACGCTACACGCAGTATTTGAGGTTGAACACTGTCCAAGTGGGCCGCCTGTGTATGGCACACCTTGAGATGGTTGCATGATTTCACCAAGTTGCCAGTTTGTGTCTTCGACAGCAAGCTGATTAACCGTCGGACTCACCTGACTCGCACACTGAATCTCAGCCCATGGGCCATACCCATTCACTTCCCCGTTACCACCCTTAAGAACAGCCCGAAGGAGGGTATCTATAAGTATCCACGCAGCGAGCACAATGAAGAGTCCAATGAAAGCATTAGTGAAACTGTTTTTAGCGGCTTGCTTAGCACCTGAGTTACCTCCTGAGGTGACGAGCTTAAAGCCAGCGTACACCGCGAGTATGGCGAAGAAGAGGAAAATGATACCAATGAGCCACTTGATGATGGTGTTGGCCATCACAGCAAAGTCACAGAGTGAACACTGGGCCCCTGAACACGGGACAAAACCACCACTAGTGATATTACCACCATTGATGGTAGGGCCACCGTTTTCGTAGAAGGTGTCTTGGTTTGGGTTTGGAGTTTGAGCAAGCGACGTGCTCGAGGCCAGAACTCCGAAGAAGACTGACAAAGTGAGAGTGAGGAGGATGAGGGGTTTCATAAGTATAACTATCGACCACTTGGTGACCAATGGACTGGATCAGTAGGAAGAGCGTTATTAAATCCATATCTACCACCGTTTGACTTTAACCACCTATACGTCGCTGTATTACATCCCGCACTTCCATTATTACAACCAACTGAAATATCAATGGCTAAGCCTGAATTATGATTAGAACCCGAACCTCCCATGCTACATGGGCGAGCTGCTTTTGTGGCACCACAAGTTCCGCTCGGGCAAAGTTTGTTAAAAATGTAGACTTGATTTTGTTCAGACCTCCAACCACTAGTCACATTCAGGACAATGCCATTTTTCTTAGCGGCATCTCTCATTAAAACAAAATTATTGGCAATGTGTGGCAAAGCTTTGAAAGGAGTTCCTGGAATAGTTACAACGGCTTCAGGAGAGGCTGCAGGACAATTATTTCCACTACCACCAGAGACAACTCCTGATTCCTCACCACCCGCACTTACAAAACTGGCCAGTTCAAAATCAGGATCACCCACGGCGAGTTGATTGACTGTAGACACCACCTGACTCGCACACTGAATCTCAGCCCATGGGCCATACCCATTCACTTCCCCGTTACCACCCTTAAGAACAGCCCGAAGAAGGGTATCTATAAGTATCCACGCAGCGAGCACAATGAAGAGTCCAATGAAAGCATTAGTGAAGCTGTTTTTGGCGGCTTGCTTAGCACCTGAGTTACCTCCTGAAGTGACGAGCTTAAAGCCAGCGTACACCGCGAGTATGGCGAAGAAGAGGAAAATGATACCAATGAGCCACTTGATGATGGTGTTGGCCATCACAGCAAAGTCACAGAGTGAACACTGGGCCCCTGAACACGGGACAAAACCACCACTAGTGATATTGCCACCATTGATGGTAGGGCCACCGTTTTCGTAGAAGGTGTCTTGGTTTGGGTTTGGAGTTTGAGCAAGCGACGTGCTCGGGGCCAGAACTCCGAAGAAGACTGACAAAGTGAGAGTGAGGAGGATGAGGGGTTTCATGGGTGTTGTGAACTAATACCAAAATCATAGCACGAGCGGACTTTGAAAAAATCTTCAAATGTGTTATTTTGTTCCCACCTCGCCTTGCGAGCACATATCATTGCGTCGGTACTCAAGCGGTCAACGAGGGCAGACTGTAAATCTGCTGACATTGTCTACGAAGGTTCGAATCCCTCCCGGCGCACATTTAAAAATTAAGGCACCTTTCGGTGCTTTTCTAATATGCCCCAACGACGTGAGGCTATCACTATAAACAATCTTTGTTCCATTATCTAGAATGTGATGAGATAATGAAACAAGTTTCTGTATGTTAAATAACATAAGTATTAGAAGTCGCTTGCTTATAAGCTTTGGGGTTATTGCTTTTTTGACGGGAGTGAGTACTTTGTTCTCGTGGTATCAGCTCACTACACTCACCCAACCATTAGAGGAGGAAATTCCCCAAAGTATAGAAAATATCAAACAAGCCTCAACGCTTGATGTATTGGCGCAGCAGATTCGATACTATGATGAAGTACTGACCCAATCTGCACGAAATTTTGCCTTTACTCAAGATTCAAGGTGGGAGGAACAATACAACAATACCGTTCCGCTATTAGACACCACCATTGAAGTAGCTATGACAGATGGTGATGATACCGATAGAACGTTTTTTTCAAGTGTTGAAAACGCAAACCTAATTCTGGTAGACCTTGAGGCTCAATCCTTTAATCTGATAAAAAACGGGTCTTCATCAGAAGCTATAGCCATCCTTGAGAGTGAAGAGTACTGGAAACACAAAAAGACTTATAGTACTGCCTTGGAGGGATACCTAAAACAACGAGGTAAGGAGCGAGAAAAAACTATTACCGGTTCAACCCAAATCCTAAGTCAAAGTGCCACCAAAGCAGCAGACACCGTACTCACTACCACTCTTCTTCTTAGCATAATGAGTCTCATTATTTTTTCTCTTGCTCTCTTCTTTGGTATTACTTTTGCTCGTGATGTATCTCGTTCAATTAAAGAGCTCAGTGTAACGGCAAAAAATATTGCTCAGGGGGATTTTAGTAAGCAGGCAATTGTCTATGGGGACGATGAAATTAGTGGACTAGCCCGAACCTTTAATGATATGGCGCACGAATTGAAGACATCCCGCATGAAACTCGAGAATCAGACAACAGAACTTAAAGATCGAATTGAGGATATGGAGAAGTTTAATAGACTTACTATAAACAGAGAGGTAAAAATGGATGAGCTTAAGAAGGAGATCGCAGAACTGAAGAAGAAATTATAAATTCTTTGCCTATACTTGCCACCAAAACTCCTGCTTACACCACACAAAAATACAAATTGGAACTTCATTGTTCTCTACTTCCTAAAAATACCAACGAGCTTTTTACGAAACCAGAAAGCTATGAAGGTAGCTAAGACAATGATTAATCCGACTAAATAGTTGGTATATTTATATTTTTGTGGAACCTTTATTGCGGTGCTATTACCCGCCTTATCATACGCGGTAATCAAAACTGGTTCCTTCATTTCTTGGTTTCGAAATACATATGTGCCATCCTCAACCTCGGTGACAACCTGATCTTCTGTAACTTCATAGCGATCTATACCTGAAAGATTATCATTCGCATGAAAGCTTACAAAATATTTTCCATCAAACACATCTGGGTCTGAGGTGATTTCTACCGTATCGAAAACTGGTGGTTCTGAGTCATCAGAGGCGGAGTTGATGAGATTGGGGATACTTTTCGGTGTTGCGACAGTAATAGAGCGCGAGGTAACGGGCTCAAAAGTACCCTGACCGTCGTCGAGATACGCAGACCCCCCAATCCACGCAACAGAAATTTGACTTGGTTTTGTAGTAAATACCCTCATTCTAAAAAGGGGACTTTCTTCTAGAAAACCCTGAGGAACACCCCCGTTAAATTGAATTACTTTCTCTTTATCATCGTATCGTGGACTAACAGGCCACAATGAGAAAACTGATCCACCCGTCTCGGTAATTACTGATGAAATCACCCCATCTTCAGCGGACTTAAGCAAAAGAGCTCCTTCAAGCGCATTCATTCTTTTACCTTCTGGGTCAATCCGCACTTCAATAATAGTGGCGGTATCACTGAGGTCTGGATTTGAAACAACATCAAAATTAACTTTCGCTGCCATTGCGATGTTTACTGAAAAGACGCTAGCTATAACTGCAACTAAGAGGGTGTTTTTTATAAATGAAAATCTAAGCATACTTTATTTGTACAAGACAGGTTTTTTGCCCCACTGGTTTAGCAATATTGAAAAATCTACCATATTGACCTTGCCGTCGAGATTAATATCTGCACAAGGATTTTTAAATGGCGGGTTTTTACCAAAGAACACCATGAGAATCGAGAAGTCCACCAAGGATACCTTCTTGTCATTGTTTAAGTCAGCACCAACACAGGCTTGTGGACGGTTTGAGCGTCGAGAACCACCTCCCCCGCCACCTCCGCCTCCGCCAGAACTAGACCCTACTGTAGCGGTGAATGATTGACTGGCGTACGAAGTATCAGAGCCAAACGATACGCTTACATGAAACCAGTATGTCCCTGCAGATGAAACTGTTGTGTTTAAGTTTGTATCCCAATTTTCGCTTGGCTGAATCAGCTTGGCTGCTGAAGCAGAAAATATATCATCTCCTCCGCCACAGAGGTTAGTATTTGAATTAGTGATGCACCAGTTGTATTGATACTCATAGGCGACCGCACCTTCATTGGTTATTCTGACACCAGTGGTAATACTTGGTATTGTCAAATCACTAAAGCCTAAAACAATTACTTGTGCAGGAGAACCAGGAGTGATACTTACCATAGCAGACGCCGGCCCTTGCCCGACAGCGTTTACCGCCGACACACGAAAGTCATATGAATTATCGTTAGCAAGACTCGTTACTGTTGTGTTTGTATCGGTTGAAACGCCATCAGCAAAGACCGACCAAACGCCACCAGAACTAAGTTTGTATTCGATAACGTAGTCGGTGATTACAAGTCCACCATTTGAAGTTGGTGGAGACCAAGAAAGCGCTGCACTACTATCACCTATCGTTACCGCAAGATTGACTGGTTGCAGTGGCACAAAGTAGCCAGTAGTAATAGTGGCTGCGATATCTGCAGCAATTGCGTTTCTGAACACAACCGTGATAAAAGCCAAAATACACAGAGAGATGCCCGCTAGAAGTATTCTCGTGTTCTTACTTACCATGCTTATTTATGACTGGTGTTTTTCCGAAATGAGATGTTAAACGAAAAGAATCGTGAGAAGATGAAGCCGAGAATAACCAAGAGTGATACTCCAAGTGCAATCCATGACCATGGTGAGTATGCTGCAAAAAATGCTTCAATTCTGTAAACGATAGCTTGCCACAAGTTAGCGTACACCACCGTAAAGTATAGTTTTGTTGCAACAGCCACACCAACCGATGTCCCTGGTCCATTCTCAGCCACAGGGCCACTCTCAACAAAAGCAAAGTAATCTCCTGGATCAGTCTTTACAGGTACCTGCATTATTATTGAAACTTCCTGGCTTGCACCAGGGTCGAGTGTGAAGGTTGGTGGTTCAAAGGTAAACCAACTCTTTTCTGGCCGTAATTCATTGTGGTCTTGGTGATATGCGACATTCATCCCGTAAGTAGTTGTCTCGTCACCAGTGTTGAAAATTCTTAAACTAGGGAGTGTGTAGATTCCTCCTGGTTTTATGGATTCAGTAACTCTAATCTCACCAGCACCCATACCGACACCGATTTTACCAAATACCAATAACGGTACTACAGCCAAAAAAAGTGCACTCAATAACACCGTAAGGGTGATCGTGCGGGTGGTAATATATGAATGTTTCATGCTGTTGATTGTGTTACTCACCAAGGAATAAAGGTGAGATTTATGGGGTTGTTACTTGAACGGTGATGGTGAGGGACTTTTGGACAAAGTCAGTAGAGATTGTAGGCGTCGTGAATCTAAAGTCAACACCCTGGTTACTGAGGGATTCAAAAGATGATGATGCGGTAAGATACGTATCTGTCGCCTGGAAAGTTGCATAGGTGGAGCCCGTAGTGGTCGATACCTCTAGCTTGAAGATGTCAGAACCTGGGTTCGTCCCAAGTGTCCAAGTAGTACCATTTGTAGCATTTGTTGATTTAACATTTAGCGCAGCGTCTGAGCCGTCATTAGAAACTGTTTGGGTTTGTGAAGTCCCTACTGTTGTAGTAGCGGTATTGAGTGCAACAGATCCAAACGCAATAGAACCATCTGTAACTGAAACAGCTAAGTTGGTGGCGGTTACAGTTGCGGTTACAGTATCAGTATCTAGGGCCTGTGCTTGGTAGCCCCAAAAACTAAAGGCTAATATAGCGACGGCAAGTACTGAAGCAGTAAGAGAGTTAGCAAAACCCATCTTTTTTGTAATTAACTGACTCTGTGGAACTTGGTTCATATATAAATTCATAGATTGTTACATATATTGTATCAGAACACTTTATTAGCTACCTACTTATCAACATGAGCACTATCAGGGTGCAACAGCCTGAACGGTGATAGTAATAGCTTTTTCAGTAAAATCTAAACTATCACTTGGTGTCGTAATTCTAAAGTCAAAGTCCACATAACTTCCACTAGTAACCAAAGGATAGGCAGATACGTAGGTTGCGTTATCAGGCATAGATATCCATGTTGAACCACTGGTGGTGGATACCTCATGTGTATACACGTTTGGCCCTATGGTCGAATTCAACGCCCAGTTTACTCCCCCTATCGCATCTGTTGACCGAACATTTAACTTTTCCGATATACCCGCGATATTTTGTGTTGTTTGTGTGTCGCTTCCAAGGGTTGTGGAGGCAGAACTTAAATTCAGATATCCATATTCAATCAGACCATCACTTGTCACTGAGATTGAGTACACTGGAACTGGTTCTGTTTCCACCCAACTAAAACTCACCATCGCAAAGTCCCAAATATTCACAGAATTCACGGTCGTAGCACCACTCACGGTAGTGACGAGATTGAGGTTCATCTCATTATTCACGGTATCAATATAGTCTTCAGCATTGGTCATATATCCCGCTGCACCACCCGAAGCAACGCCGGCGGTCACAATCGGATCGGTGTATGTCATCGCAATGGTTGGAGAACCACCAACGAGACTGCGCCCACCAGTGGTACCAGTCAGACCCGAATAATCTTTGACGGCAAGGCGTACGGTTCCCGCTGCCCCACTCATGGCTCGTCCCGCCCAATGAATACCTGTCACCGCAGCATTGTCTGGCACCGTCACCGAAAAACCAATATTGGCTGAGCCAGCTTCTTCCACCACCGCGTCACCATCATTATCAAGTGCATAAAATGGATGTGAGAAGCTCGCTGACTCATCTTCAGCTTGGATTGCCCACGCGTTGCGATTGCCACCAGTGATATCGATGTCTCTGGTACCACTGCAGTCATTGGCACCGAAACTGTCATTGGTGCGAAGACCCGTGGTGGTATCGATTTTTTCAATTAACCATTGGTTATCACCTGGTGCAGTGCCATATCCAGCAACATAGAGAGACGAGCCACCAACGGCGATAGCATTCGCCCGATCATCACCACCATCTTCTGATTGATGGATACCATCATCAGAGAAACCAGTATCAAGCGCACCACTTGAAGCGTCGCGCTTCTCCAGTCGCCACGAACCCGCATCATCATCCACAAACCCAGCAAGGTAGAGGTCGCCCCCATCAACAGAGAGGTCAGTTACCCAATCAATATCCGCGGCATTGGGGTCGACTTGGACGATACCGTCAGTGTCAAACCCTGTATCGAGCGCACCAGTATCGATATCTCGTCTTTCAATACGCCACTGACCATTGGCGGCACTCAAGACTCCATCGTATCCAGCAACATAGATATGAGTCGAATCAATCGCCATGGCATAAATTCTATCTGGGTTTGCAGAGGGGTTAGTCTGTACCACTCCGTCGGTATCAAAGGCACCAGATGCACACTCGCCCCCGCCAGCACAGAGTGCTCCCGTTGTTTTGTTTCGCTTCTCGAGTCGCCACTGTATGTTCCCCGCCACGTTATCCCACCCAGAAATGTATAGGTAATCGGTATCCACTTTTATTCGCTGTGGACGTTCATCACCAGTTGCGGCTAGCGTTTCGGTGATAATACCGTCGGTATCAAAAGCGGTCACGAGCGAACCGTCGGTGATGTCATATTTATGAATCCGCCAGACACCCGTATCATCGTCTTCAAACCCCGTCACATAGAGGTAGCTATCATCAGCGGTCATAGAGGTGATCTGATCCATGTCGGTGTTGGCGTTGTATTGGATGATGCCATCACCATCAAAAGCAGTGACCAGTGAGCCATCGGTAGCGTCACGTTTTTCGATGCGCCACTGACCAGCTCCTGTGCCGGAATCATATCCACCGACAAAGATAGCGTCTGATGAAGAAGCAATCGCCAAAATTTGATCTGCTCCCGTTGAGGGGTCGGTGACCACAATTCCATCACTATCAAAAGCGGTCACGAGATCACCATCGGACACTTCTCGCTTCTCGAGTCGCCATTCATTATCAATACCAGAACTATCAAACCCCCCGAGATACATGTAGTCACCACTCACCTTCATGGTTTCAATTCGGTCAGACCCTGGCGCTGATGGATTCATCGCCATTCTGCCAGCGGTATTTGAACCAAACGAAATCTCGCAACTATTGGTGTCGGTATTGGTAGTACCGAGCACAATATACATTGAGTCTAATTGGAGGTTGGTAGTAGAGTTTGAGAGGAAATATGCTCCCACCCAAATTTCGTCTGAGCCATTGATGTAGTCATCAATGGCGATGTTGTTCTTAGCAAAGTTATTAAAAAAGTTAGTGGTTGAACAATCAAGCGTAGAGGAGATGTCTTCCCATGAGGCGGTGGTAAAGTTACGGATTTTGAAACGATACTGCAAACCAGCAGTGGCGGCTGAACAGGCGGCGTCAGTATTCACGAGAATGGTGTTCATGCCCGTGTATGTCTTGACGTTTTTGAACTTCAAATAAAATTCACCCACACTGCCGGCCGTGCCTGGTACTTGGAGGTAGACAGCATCACCTGCGGCGGCTGTTTGTTGGATGGTGGCGGTGTTGCCCATCACCACTGTACTGCCGTAGTGACCAGCCGGGGTACCCCCCGTTTCTTGCACAAACTCAGCGGGAAAATAAGTTGGATCAATCACTGCGTAAACACGAAGGAAATCGATAGCAATTTGAGAGGAACTATTGGTAGTTGAGTAGTATCGTACTTTGATAGTACTTGAACCATTCACGAAGTTGGTCAGCGGTGTATTCACAGGTGTACCTCCCGTGGTGCCAGTAGACCAATAGCCATTGTATACCTGCCACTGAAACGCCACACCCGTGGTATGCGAGAGGGCGACGGGTACTTGCGAAGCGTTCTTGGTATTAAGCGTACGCCAACCACCGCCAGTACACTCACTATCCGCAGTGTCATCGACGTTCGTTGAAGAAATCCAGTCACAGATTTGTACCTCGGTAGCAAGGACAGTGGCATCAAGATCGAATTCAGTTTGAATCATCAGTTTATTGGCACCGTTGAGTTGCACCCCTCCCACATCGAGCTGGACATCAAGACCACTCCCACCAGCGCCGGCTACTACCCAGTGAAATCCATCGTCGGCAAGTGTTCCCTTCCAAGAGCCGACATTTGTTCCTTCAGTAGAGGTAATGGCGGCTGAGGTGACGGTAGTTTCAGAGCCAGTGATGAGGGTGCCTGCGGTGGGGTTGAATTGGTAACTCACCGAAGAATGTGATGGTTCCTCCACCCAACTAAAACTCACCATCGCAAAGTCCCAAATATTCACAGAATTCACGGTCGTAGCACCACTCACGGTAGTGACGAGATTGAGGTTCATCTCATTATTCACGGTATCAATATAGTCTTCAG
>JAGOON010000040.1 GCA_017992505.1 Minisyncoccota bacterium
GTACAAAGATTAATGACATCATTGCGTATTTGAAAGAACAAGGAGTCGAAGAGAAGGACATTAAGACCAGTGGTTACTACCTTAATCCACGCTATCGATACGAAGAACAGCCATGTAGTAACCCTGGTTTGGGAGCGTACGATATGGCAAGAAACATTTGTCCTCCTGCCGAACAAGTCCAAGATGGCTTTGATGTCTCACAGAGTATTGATGTTAAGGTACGTGATACTGCAAAGGCAGGAGTACTTATTGCGGGAGTGGGAGAAAAAGGTGCAACCAATCTTAGTGGACTCAACTTTATTGTTGATGACACGAGCGCTGTGAAGGCTGAGGCACGTACTAAGGCAGTAGCAGATGCAAAAGCTAAGGCAGAGAAGCTCGCGGCAGACTTGGGAGTTACACTCGTACGTATCACTAGCTACTATGAAAACGAAGGCTATTATCCAGAGCCATATTATGCAAAAGCTGAAATGTCAGCTGATATGGGTAGTGGTTTTGGTGGGGCAGAGATGCCAGTCGGAGAGGCTGAAACTAAAGTACAGGTCAACATCTCATACGAGGTAAGATAAAAAAGAGACAAAAAAGACGACCTCTCGGTCGTCTTTTTTTTGACTTCCGAAAATGAATCGTATACAGTGCGAACAGAAAAGCATCAAGAAAGGATGAATTATGAAGTGGCCAAGTCATCTTGTTATCATTCGCCATGGCGAATCAGCGTACAATGCGCTTCGGGCAGAAAAAGCCCGTAGTGAACTCTATCAAGAATTCCTTGCTTCATTTAAGGCAGACTACCGATCTTCAAATACTGTGGAACTGGCCCATGAAGTTAGGAGACAGTTTGCGCTTGAATATAGTGATTATGCGACACCGCTCTCAGAACGGGGGCGAAAGCAAGCATTGGTGACAGGATGCTCTCTAATCGAAACACATATTCCCAAACCAGATGTCGTTTTCGTCTCTCCTTACTTGCGTACGAACCAAACATTCCAAGGTCTTTTGGATGGCGGGTGGGACGTTGCTGGCGCACGGGTGGTACAAGAAGACCGTATTCGGGAACAAGAGCACGGTTTATCGTTGCTCTACAGCGATTGGCGAGTGTTTCATGCGCTTCATCCCGAACAGGCAGAGCTCCATAGTCAGCTAGGGCCCTACTGGTACCAGTATCCGCAAGGAGAATCGGTGTCAATGGTCCGCGATCGCGTCCGCTCGTTTATGAATACGCTCGTGCGTGAGCATAGTGGACAGGTGGTGTGTCTTGTTTCTCACCACCTCACAAAACTTTCCATTCGCTCACTTCTTGAACGTTGGCCCCCTGAAGAGTTTATTCGGGTGGATATTCATGAGAAGCCGGTAAATTGTGGGATTACTCACTACATGGGAGACCCTGATTCGGGACTGGGGGGCAAGCTTGTTCTTAAAGAATATAATCTTAAATTATGGTAAATCCTAGGTCGCAGCAAAACTGCGACCTTTTCTTTGGTAAAAAAGCTTATTTGGGGTGTAGTCGGCGTCCCTTTACTTTTTTTAAAATGGGCGTACTATTGTAAATAACAAAGCGCCTTCGAGGCGTTTTAAAAATGGAAAAATATTACATATGACACAATTAGTAAAATACATCCGCGCTACCTTTGCAGAACTCCGTCAGGTATCGTGGCCATCTCGCCAAGAAGCGATTAGTTACACAGTTCTCGTGATTGTTATTTCAACTATCGTGGCTTTATACGTAGGGGCATTTGACTACCTTTTCTCACAAGCAGTCAGTCAACTCATTCATACTATCTAATCGTTATGGCTAAGCAACACGGTACAGGCGAGCGAAATTGGTACGCGATTCACACATATTCAGGATACGAAAATGCAGTGTCTCGTAACCTTAAGCAACGTATTGATTCGCTCAATATGAATGACAAAATTTTCAATGTTATTGTTCCAACTGAAAAGAAGATTCGCGTGAAGGGAGGGAAGCGGGTGGTAGAGGAAGAACGAATCTATCCGGGGTACGTACTTGTTGAAATGATTGTAGACGATGAGTCATGGTTCGTAGTTCGTAATACTCCACGTGTTACTGGCTTCGTAGGTAGTGGTACACAACCTGTACCACTTACTGAGGCAGAATACAATTCTCTTATGGGTCGTATGTCGACTGATGATGTAAAGCACAAGGTAGACCTTACTCCTGGTGACTTCGTCACTATCGTCGACGGTCCGTTTAAAGATCTCGAAGGAAAGGTAGGTGAAGTTGATGAAAAGAGCGGTAAGGTGAAGGTACTCGTGTCTATGTTTGGTCGCGAAACTCCAGTCGAGCTCGACTTCCTCCAAATCAAAAAAGTATAGTAATGAAATAAAAAAGCCGTCGGATTTGCCCGACGGCTTTTTACTTTTTTTCGATACGATACACCCGCACGGTTTGCTGTTTTAAATCAGCACCGATAAGCATGAATCGTTCTGCTGGAATGAACGGAAGAGCGACAGTTGGTGAGTTTTTGAGTAATGGTTGCCTCGTGACTTTTTTGGAAGAACCCTTAATGGAGAATCTCTTTCTGGGAGGGGGTACTTCTCCATTAGCAATTTGTGTGAGTAGCTTGCGTCCACGACCAACTCTGGATTTTACAGTACCTATGACCACGTCGAGTGTCGTGGCCATTTCTTGGTAGGTGAATCCTTCACTTGCGAGCATTACGGCATCACGATTAATTCTTGGTAATCGTGACACAATTTCTAGAGCTTCCAGATACTCTAGCCGATCATGTTGGTTTGGTTGTGTTGATAGACTCGCTTCAAGAAAACCTTCGGGATCCTCAGCTTCTCGACGTTTCCGCTTAAGGCTAAAAAATTTGTTACGAAGAATTGTATACAACCAGGCCTTTAGGTCTGTGCCTGGTTGAAAAAGATGTCTCTTTGCCAAAGCAGCAAATACGGTATCTTGAACAAGGTCTTCTGCCGTATGGTGTGCTTGCGCGAGTGTATACGCTGAGCGACGAAGGAATTGATAGTGTTGGATTACGGCCGATTCAAAATCATCCATAATAAACCCCCTTTGTGATGAACATACTTAGGATACCCTACAGAATCTGCTCTAATTGTGCAATATATTGCTTTGTGATACCGTGCGTGCAGTTTGATCATTCACATATAAAAGGAGAGGGGACATGTCGAATTATTTCGATGTCGCCTCCATTGAGGCAAGAATTCTGTCACTTGATGCAACGTCAATCTCCATTTTGGGATGGTTGCCGTATAGTACAAACGACAGTGACATTATGCGTCGTAGTGGTTCTTGGAACTACACATTGGCAATGATTGAGCATTCGCTCAATCAAATTTACAAAGCATTCGATATTGATGAAATTACTTGTGTAACAAGTAAGCGAAAAAAAGCTATCGATATGTACCTTGCGTTTAAGAACGCCAAGTACCCTATGACAGCATTTAGTCGAAGAGGTAGGCTGACTGAATCAGCGAACAGTACCAAAATTTTCCCCCATGAGGACAAAGAGGAGTCAGATGAGATGGACACGATGGACAATCTTAATGTTAATAGGGTTGGCACACTAAGTGATATCCAACTCAAAATACTCGAGGCTTTATCTGAAGGGAAAAATAAGTACGTTATTTCTCGCGACCTTCAAATTTCGGATAAGCAGGTGGTCGATGAGGCAGTCCGTATCTTCAACCACCTGCAGATTGAATCACCATCCCTCGAGGAAAAGCGTCGCATTGCCTGCGATCTTTATGAAGACCATATCGCTGAACATGGAGAGCCAGTAGTAGTTGAAGTAGTGACTACCACTCCAGTTGTACCAAAGGAAGCGGTTGAGGTTAAGGGTGAGTATGATTTTTGGCGACTTGCCGGATTGATTGCTAGCTTAAGTCCCAGAGTAAAGGAAGCAGCCAAATATTTGGCAGCAGGTCTTGATATTCCTGCAATTGCAAAAGCAATGCAGATTTCCGAAAGCTCTGTGCAACCCTATGCATCAAATGTTTACTCTAAGCTGGGTCTACACCATTCGCTTGGTGCAGATCGGCGACAAACTATACTCAAGTTGGTGTATGAGCACTTTGTATCGGCGGGATATGAGATCGCTTCATCAGTGAAGTCGAGGGAAGCGGAGTCTTTGTCGACGACAGTTCCTGTTGAGCTCAACGGTGTCAATATTACTGTAGTTGCGCAAAAACTTGTGAAGCTCACACCAAGACTTCGCGAACTTGCAACTTGTTTGATTCAGAATAAGGATCCTGTAAAGGAACTTCAAATTACACTCCCGACACTGAATTCATACAAGCATTCACTATTTAGTCAGCTCGGCTTGACTGGTAGGGGACTTACCCGAAAGGAGCGATTGAGGGTACTGGAATATGCTCACGACAAAATTTTCGCCACCACCCCTCCTGTTGTTATGGCTAAAGGAACACATTCCAATAGTCATGCGCTTCCGCTTGAGACCACTTTGGAATCTGTAGAGATTCCAGAACAGACACCTCCGACAGTAGATGAAGAAGCGTCTGTTATCCCCATTTCTTTGCCACCACGTACGGTTGAAGATGAAGCATCTTCATCAAATGAGACTGTACAGCAGTATGGTCAAGGGGTTCCAATTATGTTGCCTGATCCTGAAACGATCACTGATGTCAGTGTCATTTCAGGGCGACACCGTGTTGGCGCGTTTGATTCTGAACTGAAGCGTAAACGACTTGAGGGGTTTCATCCAGAAGTGTTAGTGGTCTATCCAACCACCAATCCTAAGGTGAGCCTCGCTCAGCTTGTTCTTATCAGGCGAAAGCACTGATGTTCTAAATCCCTTCGATAAATCGAGGGGATTTTTTTTGCTTGCAAAAATAGCTTTATTCTTCTATTATACGCCAGCTTCAACGACGGGAAGGTGACTATGGAACACCGACCCACAATTCATTAAATTATGGCTAAAAAACTAACAAAACTAATAAAAGTACAAGCGACCGGAGGTAAGGCAACACCAGCTCCACCACTTGGTCCAGTACTTGGTCAGGCAGGTATCAATATCGGAGAGTTTGTAAATCAATTCAACGAAAAGACTCGTGACCGAATGGGCGATGTTGTTCCAGTGGTCATCTCTGTTTACGATGACCGTACCTTTACATTTGAAATCAAGGTGTCTCCAATGTCACGTCTCATCTTGAAGAAGATTGGCAAGGATAAGGGTGCTTCTAAGAATAAGAATCAAACTATTGGTACTATTACCAAGGCACAGGTTCGTGAAGTAGCTGAACAAAAAATGGCTGACCTCAACGCCGCTTCAATCGAAGCTGCAATGAAGACAGTGGAAGGTACTTGTCGCTCAATGGGGGTGAAAGTGATTGAGTAAGCTTTCACCGACCTTTTGAGATAGATTATGAGCTTGGGCGAAATAATATATCCAAAAGGTGTACTGTTCCTGTTAAGGAATGAAAGTGATTGAATAATCACTTAGATTAAATTTGCGAAGAAAAAAGCTGGCGAGAAGCCAGCTTTTTTCGTGTATAACCAAGTAAAAGAAGAGACTTTCATCATATAATAAAACCAAGTCGCACTTATCCCTCACGTTAATATCTATGTCTCGTTTTATCACCACTCTCTTTGCTATCGCACTGCTTTTTAATACACTCCCCGTCTTCGCCCAAGAGCCACCTGCCACCGAGGCAGACGAAGCAGCGATCATAGACACCCCACCAGTGCCAAGTCTCCCCGCTCAGGCAGCCACTGGCCCCTTAAGCTGCTTCGACTACTATACCTTCGGCAGTGTCCAAGCTGATCTCCAACCGAGCTTAGCCCAGACTGTCCCAGGCGCCAGCCTCACCTTCAGTGGGGAAGTGAAGAATGCAAACAACTACCCCCTCCTTGATGGCACCCTATACGTGAAAATCTTCAAACGAGACGAGACCACGTTTGCAGAGGGAGACGGTA
>JAGOON010000041.1 GCA_017992505.1 Minisyncoccota bacterium
CGTTGCGAATGAACATTTGACTCTCAGCTTTTGTCGAGAAACGCGGGCCTTGAATCACAGTCACTGTTGCATTCACAACCGGCACGATTCCGCTGGCCTGTACCGCATCAGCAATCACCTGTCTGGTTATTGCACAATACGGTTCGGCCATTGGAAGATGGATGAACTTCCCTCCATCAGCTTCGCAGTAGTCATCCCGACCCCATGTGAGATTCACAAATTGATCAGGAATAACGAAGCTCCCGGGCGGAATTTCTTCCTTGAGACTACCGGCAATGCAAGTAGCGACCACTGTCTCGACCCCCAAGTCACGCAACGCGGCCAAATTGGCCTTGTACGGAACTTTATGTGGAGCGATCGAGTGATTCTCACCATGACGTGGCAAGAACGCTACGATTTGACCTCCATAACGACAAATCTTTATATCGTCAGAAGGCAGACCGTACTTGGTCTCTGGCCTCACACGGTACAGTTCGTTCAACTCGGGGAAGGTACACATCCCCGAGCCACCGATGATTGCCAGACGAGGTCGCTCACGAGCGTGTCTGGCAGGTATTCCAAATGAACTCATCGAGCACCTCCTCTGCAAAAATGCGGCTTCCTATGTCGGTCACCGACGGACTGAGATTCTGATCGACCATTCCCCACGCACAACCACCACCAGACAATGCTTTCGCATCACTTGGATGATAGATCGGGAGACGCTTTCTCCATTCATGAACAATCGGTTGGTCGCCGATTCGAAAATCGGCTCCCAAGGACTGAACATCTCCAAGTCGTGCCTTGAAGAATGGGCAGTTAGACACTTGTCCATCTGGCTGGATAACTAGCTGACTTCCGTAGCATGTGCAGTCGAGTGGGAAAAAGTCCCCACGCGAGTATGCCAAAGCTTTCTTTTCCATCTGGAACTCGAAACCAGGTTCAACCTGAGTTCGAGCATGACGAATAATTGCTTTGGCTGCTTGCCGGTAATAGGACCCTACCCCATCCTGCCCAACCAGATCGACAAGCTTCTGTCCGCGCAGAAAATTGAAGCCAAACTTCTTGACTCCCAGATCCTTGAACAGACGAGACATTCCTTCAACCTGATCGAGATTGAATGGTGTGACACTGCATGATGCATGAGTCGGAATCCCTGCGTCCACCAGCTTTTTCACAGCTTCTGTGATTCGCAGAAAAGTAGGTGCGCCAGCAATGTCAACCTTCATAGCATCGTTTGCCTTCTGGTCACCATCAAGCCCAACCGCTACCGCCACCTTATACTCGAGACAAAGTCTCACAAACTCATCATCGACGAGCAGTCCGTTGGTTGCCACCATGTACTGAACGCGACTCGGAAGCTTGCCTGCCGTCTTCTGATCTTCGAGATAGCGCAGAGATTCGGCAATCACAGGCTTGTTGAGCAATGGTTCACCACCATAGAAAATCACGTAGTAATCGCGATTGTCATCAAAGACATCTTCAAGGTGCTTCCCCCAGAGATCAATACCTGCTTTCGCAGCTTCAACGGTGAGGAGACTGGCTCCAAATCGCTTTGCAATATCTTGCACCGGACAATACCCACAGTTTGCATTGCAACCTTGGGCAGTCATCAGATACAAGATGGTTGTATGCTGAAGCTTCTGCAACAGCATGGATTCTGCATGAGAGAAAGAAGCTTCGTCATCAGACAGATTGTCGATCACCAGACCTCTTTCCCTCAACTCAGTCTCCAGACCACTCATCTGCAATGCGCCCACGGCGTAGGCGTTCCAATCAGTAGAGGTAACGTACACGGGACGAGGTTGCAACTCATGAAACACGGCTACCATCCCATCCCGTTCACGAGTACGGAGATATTTAGACAACATTTGGTTTTCCTTCTCGGAATCTGAGACAAAAGAAGGCCCCCAATCTTGCGACTGAGGGCCCGGCGGCATCGTGCACGATGTCGTTCGATCAGCCCTACGAGGACTTCTTGACGAACTGCGTAAGCTCACCCCACTCGGCCGAGGTCAGACGCACCATCCCGCCATGGTCGTCGCGGAGGACGATCTCGTTGGGATTGTTGAAGTCGACGGTCGGGCAGCACCCCTGGGTGCCACACAGCGTCAGCACGCCGGATTTCAGGCTGTCGTTTTCTTCTTGCAGATTGGGATCCATGATGGATACTCCTTGGTTGAAGGACATCAGCAATGGGTACAGTCGGTGCCATTCATTGACAAAGACCGGCTTCAGTCCTCTCATACCATATATCAGACTATGGATATGTCAACCCTTTGTTACAATTTAGGGACTATGAATACTCTATATTACTACTTCCTTGAGTCCGATAAACAATTCCCTGAGCTTGAAGAAAAATTAAAACAGACGCTTCACAAGACCGAAGAGAAGATAATTTCCGCTACCGAACCCATAGAAACTGATGTGGTTTGCAAGTACGATCCACAAAACACGATTCCTGAACTTGGTATATCAGGGCAGCACACCAAAGAAGCGGGTCGTATAGACATTTTCCTAGATACCAAGAACGAACATTTGTGTAAAAACTTGGCTACAGAAGTAGCTCGCACCCTAATCCACGAATATATGCACGTAGTTAGAGAAAAATACGTGCCGTGGGAAAATGGGACACTTTTAGATTCACTCATTGCAGAAGGTCTTTCGTTGAGCTTCGAGACAGAAATGCAACCCGAACTACCCGCATCTATATACGCCACTGCCCTGACCGAAAGAGAAATAGCTGATGCTTGGGAAAAAGCAAAGCCTTTACTAGAACAACGTGGTTTTGAAAATGATGAATGGTTTTTTGGTGGTGACGAAATAAAACGTTGGACGGGATATTCACTTGGTTATAAGTTGGTGCAAGATTATTTGAAAGCTACTAGGCAAAAGGCTAGTAATGTATACAAGCTACCGTCAGATAAATTTTTATTGGCACAAGGTGTTAGAGATATTACACGTTCAACCGATTTTATCGGAAAGAATGTCATCGTAAAAATCGACAGGCCACTGCATTCCAAACATCCGAAACATGGTTTTGTCTACGAACTCAATTACGGATTCATACCAGACACCATTTCTCCGGACGGCGAAGAACTCGATGCTTATGTGATGGGTGTCCAAGAACCACTAGAAACATTTTCAGGTAAATGTATCGCTGTAATCCGCCGGATTAATGACAACGACGACAAGTTGATTGTAGTGCCTACAGACTCAAAGGAAATAAGCGCCGAGGAAATAACAAGGGCTACACACTTTCAGGAACAATTCTTCCAGTCGGAAATTGTTAGAAAATAACAGTCTTCTAGGGATTGACTTGACGAGATGATTTTACTAAAACTCGGCAAATATCTTTCTGTTTCTTGTTTCAATTCGAATTTTTCCGCCGTATGGCATTGGTATTTGCGGGTCAGTGTGGCCAAAGTTCACGTTTTGGACTACCGGAATGTTTTTGTTATAAGTACGCACCGCTTTAAGGACAGTTTCCTGTTGTCGCTGGCGATATTCGTTTTTCTCTTCCTCTGTATTTGGCTTATCAAATTCCCAAGCCTTAGCGCGCCCTATCAATACGCCTTGTACCACTTCTAAAATCCCCCGCTCGCCCAGAGCGCGCAGAACTCTAAATACGTAGTCGGCAGAAGGGAGTTCTTCCGAGGTTTCTAGCATTAAGACAATACTACTGAATTGTTCGAGTGTTGGGATCGTTACGCCGTGCCGTAGCATTTCATCGACTGATTCAAGACAACCTCCCCACAATAGCCCCTGTCCGTCATTCGTACCGTCCCAGATATAACCCTCGTTTGGCCAATATGGTCGCCTAGTTTTTAATAGTGTTGGGTCATCCCAGCTGAAACCTTGATCGTTGTACGTATCAGATGCTATCAATTCAAAATCTCCCTCGTCAAACAAAGCGTGCTTGATGTATTGAACGGTATATTCATCCATCTCGCCCTGCATAGCATATTGTGTAAATAACGATCCTCCATAAAACGAAGGGATGCCATTGAGAAAAAGAAAATTACAGAAATGTGAATTATCACTGTAGCCAAAGAATGGTTTTGGATTACTAGTAAACGGTTTGGTAAGAAGATTTTTAATATATGTCACCTGATCATCTCCACCAATAGAAGCGATGACTGCCTTAATCTCAGGATTTTCAAAAGCAGCAGCGAGATCAGTGGCACGTTCTTCTTTTGAAGCATTGAGCTTTTTAGTTGACGGGAATTCAACTGCTTCAAGTTCAAAAATTTCCTTCATTCTTTTTAACCCCAACTCATATACATCGGGCCATTTTCCTGGCGCTGCAAAACTCGGCGAAAGAACCGCCACCTTGTCACCTCTTATTAACTTAGGTAAGTTTCGCATCGTGTTTATAGAGTCTACTGCAGAAAATTATTTCTGCAATTTTACAAGTACTACCTTTGGGTTATTTACTAAATATCAACCTAGGACATCCGATGTCCTAGGTGAGCTTGAGGTGTAGGGGTATTTGTGTATTTGTTTTGGGGAATAAAAAAAGCCGGAGACACACATACGGGGGATGTGTGCTCCGGCGGTATTCCTGAGCGGCGGCGAACCGATCAGTGGGGCAAAGTCAGGAACGAACTGACCTTACGTTTACCATACACCATTGCTGGAAATATGGCAAGATAAATGACGAGGGTGTGCAGGGCGAGCTAACCCGCCCCGCACCCCACGAGGCTTCTTGTGCGACTAAATGTCGTACCGAACGACTTCGTTCACTTTCTCTATGAGAAACTCATCCGCTGGCGCTGCCGCCAAGGGAGGTTCTCCTTCCTCGATACACACTCGCTGGTTTTCGTCCAAGTCGAAACATTTCAGAGACGCCGTCTCTTCCGTGTTCCAAAAGTGGCCCATAAGTGCAATCGCGAGGATCAAGGTAGACATCCGTTCGTTCCTTTCAATAGCCACGCCGCCCCATGCAGCGTGACTTGTCAATAATAACACATTTTTTATAAAAAAGCAAAGGCCGTTGCGTCAGACGCGACAGCGCTTCATATTTCACTGATTCACACTTGTTTGGGGTGCACAGCGACCCGTGTATAACCAGCGATTCACACAATGCCTCATCATATAATTGATTCCATACATATATAAGTATCCGTTAATTAAATCGCTCTTTCTTTATGCCCCCACTATCTAAATCATCAGCCCTCTCCCTCCTCCTCACCCTCTCCCTTCTCTTCCCTTCAGTCTCTTTGGCTATTGAAGGTTCTTTGGGTGGAGATGCTGATACCAGTGGCTATGGTGGCGGCACTAGTGATACATCAGACACTTCAACTGGTGCACCTGGTCCAGAAGCTCCAGACTATAGTGGTGAGAATAACGGTGCAGACTCTCCTAGTGAAACTGGTCCTGGGCCTGGTGTTAGTGCGGAAGAGGCGGCTGCTAATGATCAAGCTAAAGCTGATGCTCAAACTGCTGCTAGTTATGGAATGAACGGTACAGTAGATACTAATGCTACTTCTTATGGAAGACAGAATGGAACAATTGATGACGATCAGGTAGCGATGAGTGACGGTACGGTACAGAGTTTAAGTCAGGGTAAAGCGGCGGCGGATGCGATTGCAGCAGCTAACGCTACCGGTGGTTATGCTGATCCAACAGCGACACACGCTGCTTACCAAGATGGTACAGCTTCTAATGGACAAGTGGTTGGTTCTTTAACTGGTGCTATTGGTTCACCGGAAGATGTAGCCAAGACGGAGATACAGGCGCAAGCAAATATCTCAGCTGCTGCCGCTGCAGTAGCCTCCGGCTACACCTCAGTAGTTAATGGTGTTAAAGATATCGCTGGTGCAGTAACAGCTGCTACCAACCCTGCTAAGTCTCAGACTTAC
>JAGOON010000042.1 GCA_017992505.1 Minisyncoccota bacterium
GCCACAGTGGCTGAAATATTCTTGCGAAAGCGTCCCACGCTTTCGCATCCCGCACGAGATTCAAAAGCTTTCGTATAGTAACATATTGACTCTAATAAGTCAATGTCAGCGGAGGGTGAGGGATTTGGTCACGGATAATTTTGCTAAGCAAAATTTCTGCGACCCCGACTCTCTCGCCTCCGGCATCGTTCCGTCTTTCAAATCCCTACGCAAAGCGCGCAGGCGCTTTGCTCACCCTCCGCTTTTGAGCTTCGCGATAAAGCGGGCTACCTCGGGCTGGAACCGTGGACGGTCAAGCCTTGCAAGGCATTTTTACTACTTTTCATTGTAGCAATATAAGGTTCTAACAGCACCTTATGGTTTATATTTTTTATATATGTAATCCATTATGTTCTTGCAAAGCTTTTCAAGTGTTTCTACAGCAGTAACTATATCTTTTTCGTCTGATACAGACAGTCTTAGTTTTGTTGTTTCTTTGTTTCTAAAATCATTTATATCGTATCTTATGTTATTTAAATCGTGGACGGTTACAGGTTTTTTATCCTCGAACTCAATTTCATAAAATTTAAACTCACCTTTATTCTTCAATTGAATATTTTTAATACCAAAAAAATATTTGGTACTAGTGCTTTTTATTTTATTCCACAGCACATCCAATCGGTGTCCTGCTTTTGCTTCTTCTATCAAATCATGCTCTGTGTTACTTAATGACTCCATAAACATTAAGGAGTTTAGAATCAGCTCGAAATTATAAGCAATCAAGATGTTGATTTGTCGTGAATAAGGCGGTGACACCGCCTCTGCGCGTAAAGTTCCGTGCGGATATTCATCTAGGCACCTACTAACAAAACCAACACCTGTTTGTGCTCTTGAAACAGCCCCAACAGCCATAACATCATTAACCCTCCAGTCTTTAAAATGATTACCCATTTAGTTTTTTAGCACCTGAATCAAGCAATTCGGAGTATTCTTCACTAGAGATGGCTTCTTTGTTTAAAAGGTAGTCAAGAATGTTTTTCTTCACCGCCACAATCTTTTGGTGGATTTCTTTTTGTTTATTGTCATTTCCAGTAACATTTGCCCATACAAAGTCTGTATTCAGATCGTACTCCATAAACAAAGCTAGGTTTTTAACAAATTCTGCAAATTGGTTATCGACTGATTTGTTTTCTCTAAAAGTCGGCAAGCAACCAACATGAAAGATATTTTGATTTACTTTTGGTTTATTTAGTAAATTATAAAACTTCAAATCAATATTTCTCGCTTCAGCAATAGCTTTCCCGTTTACCGAAACTTGCAAGAGAAAATCTAATATATAGATTATGTCCCTCTCAACTTTTTTATTTAGAAAATTAAACATATTTTAATGCTAACGCATTCAGTCAATTTGTCTATTAAATACGCCAACAAACTTCCTCATGCCGGGTGTTAGATGCGGGCATCATGGGTTCAGTACCAGAGTGATGAGGTCCCGTAAGGGTATCCTGGCACAATTTTGGAAATTGAAATGAGGTATGTGGGTCGGGGCATAAAAAAGAGCCTTGATGCGAAATCAAGGCTCTTTGGGGAACTATCGCTTTGGAAGCAACTGAAGAACAATCCATCGAAGATCGTCAGCAATCTCGACCTCTCGATCAAGAGGAGTTTCCAGCGTAAATACGGTCTGATCTTTTGGAACATACCGTCTTGCACCTCGAAACTTACTCTTGCCAATAAAGCTTTCGAACGAACTTTCGACTACATGTGCCTTTCGATCGGCTGCATGGATGACCGTCCCTTCTCCAGTAGCAATGCCAACATGCCCCACTCCGTCTTTCGGGTCACTGTGGTAATAATCAATCCAACCAGAGACAAATATGACATCACCTGCGCTAACCTCTTCGATAGGCACAGGGATACCGAGTTCCCTTTGCTGAATTGAGCGACGAGGAAGCCAGATGCCTCGCTGACCGTAGAGCCACTTGATGAAGCTCGAACAGTCAACAACCGTGGGGGCTTCTGAAGGCTTTGCTCCGCGACGATATATTGAGACTTTGATGCACTGGCGAGCCAGAGCAATGAGATCTACTTCCAGTACCCTGAATCCTTTAGTCTTGAGTATTGCCAAGGATTCTGTATCGGTAATTGGAAGACTAAGCGACGCCAGATGGACTGCGCAACGATTTTGTACTGCACGATATTGCATTTGTGCCTCCTTTGTTTTGATGGTTTGTGAAAGAACAAAAAACTGCCCGACCAAGGGCAGTTTCAGATTTTAAATGTAACTAGAAAACTACCCCTTATGAGAATAAAGAGGTCCAGAAGCAAAGCTTGACCACGTCTGAATTTTTCCGTTGCAAAGCATGATGGTTTGGATATTACAACATATTTTACTTTTTTGAAAGCAGATCAGAAGGTATATGAGTCGCCCCACTTGTCTAACCACCCGGGTCATGCCGATAACAGGTTTTTATTGCGGAAAGGGCGGGATTCGAACCCGCGGTCGGTGTAACCCGACACACGCTTTCCAAGCGTGCGCTTTAGACCACTCAGCCACCTTTCCATGTATCGTACACCGAATCTATTCGTGGATTTGATGTACCAATTAACCTTAAATACCTAGACACCGCGTCGGCTCTATATAAATAGATGTCACGTTGTCGCTCAGTAATATGGGGTATTATTTTAACTTCCGCAAGTATTTCCGCAACTTGTTCTATCAACCTCGGGGAGTAACTAGTGAAAGTAAGGCCGATATTTCTATATTCTCTACCTTTAATCTTATGCTTGTGCACAAATATACATCCGTCAGTGTCGACGAGACCTCTGATACAAGCTAACCGGTAAGACCTACGTCGCATTATCCATTCGGGTATAACCAAGCCTTGTCTTAGTTTGTTTCCGCGGTGCAAGCCTAACTTAATTAGATATTCAACCACGGCCGTACTGGACAATCTTATAACAGCAGCATTTCTGGTCTTACGTTTATAGATGGATGGACGAATATGAAAAAGGGAATAGCACAAATTAGCTATATAATCCGCGTAATCTTTGTCAGCCAGCCAATTTACTGTGATTGTTGCTTGCCAGGGAGTATGGATTCCTCCATCTCCCAACATTATGCCTATAAACTCAGCCAAGTCGTTACTCGGTCGAGGTATCACAACTTGCTTACGATGGCTTTTATTCAGATGTGTTAACTCATTGTGCCACTTCATTACATTAAGTATATCAAACTGCTCTAGTACCAAGCATAAGTTATGCACTAGAGCACCATTTGCCAATTATGTTGGTGTTATAATCAGCAATAATGAAACGCGATGATTTCATGTTGCTTGAGCTCACTTTCCTCACGGGGGTGGCTATCGGCATGTACGTGTACATAGCGGCGTTTAAACCGTTGTACACTCCAGAGAATTTAAATGACACGGAAGCTGAGGCCAGCGAATGGAGTTTGGTGGCGCGTCGCTACGGTGGTGAGCCAGTGCCTGGTTATTCCGACCCGACTTTTCGGGTTTTAGGTGATGGTACTTATACCTATATTCCGGGTGGAGCAGACGGTGCCGCTATCGAACCTAGGCAAGGCAAATTATCCAACTCTGTCTTGAAGCAACTGCGAAGCTATGACAATTCTCTGATGCAATACTCGTATTCGGCTTCCAGGAACGATTGTGCTTCCTATTATGATGGTTACGACTACGACTATCGCTTTACCAAGCAGAACATTGTTTTCGATTTAGATACTTGTCGCACTGCACTTGGTGAAGACACTCCACTAGCAAAACTATTAAGCGAAGTGTGGGATGAAATCGAAGGACGACAGACCGAGGTCGGTCCTACTAATTTCTCCGATTGGGCCGCTGGTTGGATTAATGAAAATATTGGGGTACAGAAGGATAATCCTTAGGTTGAAATATTTCTCCAAGGAATACGTATGTAAAAGCAGAGACGAATAAAAGCACATTTATTGCATTCATTTATGGTTGACAAGGCCGCCTTCGCGGGCGGTTTTGTCGTCTTTGTCATTTAATCTTGAAATTATGCTTATGAACATACTTATTCCTTTGGCGGCGTTTGCCGTCTCAATGACGGGTGCCGTCACTTTGTCGCCTGACCTGATGCGTCAGGCGGGTCTGAGCGAGGAACAAATTGCTGCCTTCGAAGAGGCGAGAGAACTTAAGGAGTCAGGTGACTTTGAGAAGGCACGCGACGTGTTAGTTTCGGCCCATATAGACGAGGACGTTATGGAACAGTTACGTGAAGCGATGAAAGAACGTCGACATGATCACGATATTGCTATCAAAGCGGCCATCGAAGCCAATGACTACGAATCTTTCCGGGCCGCCGCTGAAGACTCGCCACTAGGTGAAATTATCGACAGTAAAGAGGAGTTCGAGCGTTTCGTCGAAGCACACGCTTTGATGGATTCGGGGGATAGGGACGAAGCCAAAGAGATATTCGAAGAGCTTGGTCTCAGTAAGGGTCATAACCATAAGTCAGGCGACATGGACAAGGGCCAGTTCCGCCCATTTGTTGAAAACTTGAGCGAATCAGAAAGGGAGGAATTGCGTGAGGCGATGGAGAATCGCAATCATGAAAAGGTGAAAGAAATCTTGTCTGCTGCTGGGGTGGACTTCAAATCAGGTCTGAAAAACCGCATGAGTCGCTAAGAGAGGGGTCGGTGCAGAAAGGCCGGCGAGCTTTGCTCGCCGGCCTTTCTGGTGCTCTAAGTAGACAAATCTGGCAAATTAATGTATTATCAACCCCAATAAAGAGCGCGTTATGCGCCTTTTCTATTCCCACCTAATTATGGAAATCCGAAATATCGCTATTATCGCGCACGTGGACCACGGCAAGACCACCTTGACGGATGCTTTAATGGAGCAAACCGGTGCTCGTGAGGAGGGTCAGACCATGGATAGCAATGCGCTCGAGCGCGAGCGCGGCATCACTATCTACGCTAAGAACACGTCGATTGAATACAAAGGTACCAAGATTAACATCGTCGACACTCCAGGACACGCCGACTTCGGTAGCGAAGTAGAGCGCGTGCTTCGTTCCATCGACTCGGTGCTTCTCGTTGTCGACGCCCAGGAGGGTCCGATGCCACAGACTCGCTTCGTGCTTAAGAAATCCCTTGAACTGGGGCTTAAGCCGATTGTGGTCATCAACAAGATTGATAAGCCAGCCGCCGACCCACACCGTACTGAGGAACAGGTGTTGGAGCTTTTCTTGGAACTCGGCGCTACCGATGAACAGTCTAATTTCACCCCGGTCTACGCTATCGGCCGCGAGGGTGTAGCGATGCGCAAACTCGAAGATGAGCGCAAAGATCTCTCACCACTTCTTGATGTTATTTTGGAACAGGTACCGGCTGCCGCCGCTTATAAGGAAGGAGAGCCGTTGGCCGCTCAGGTGTTCAACCTCGGCTACGACAACTTCCTCGGCCGTTTGGCTGTAGCTCGTGTGTACAACGGTCAGATTAGCAAGGGCCAGAATCTTTTGGTGATACACGAAGGCCAAGAGACCAAAAAAGGAAAGGTGGTAAAAATTTCCACTTTCAAAGGTACCAATCAGGTCGAAACAGAGACTGCTTACGCTGGCGACATCGTCTTAGTGGCTGGCTTTCCCGATATTGACATTGGCGAGACTCTCACCGACTCAGACACGCAAGTTCCACTGCCAGCTATTAAGGTGGATGAACCGACTATCGGTTTGCGCTTCATGCCGAACTCTTCGCCCTTTGCCGGTCGTGAGGGTAAGTTTGTGACGAGTCGCCAGATTAAAGAGCGTCTGGAGAAAGAGCTGGAGATTAACGTCGGTCTTAAAGTCGACTTTTCTCAAGGAGACTC
>JAGOON010000043.1 GCA_017992505.1 Minisyncoccota bacterium
TAAAGATCGTGAATGAATTATCTGATCGAGTGTACACACTTGTTGGTGAATACCACGGTTCGATTACTGGGGAGCATAATGACGGCTTAATTCGTACTCCATACCTATATAAAATGTTTAACCCCGAGATACTCAATGTATTTCAAGAGATCAAAGAGATATTTGACCCTCATCGTATTTTTAATCCTCATAAGAAAGTTGACCCAAAAATTGAATACTTGCACACGGCAATAAAGAAACATTCCTAACGGGCATGCTACTGTACGGAATAATCAAAAAATTCGACCTAAATAGGTCGAATTTTTTGATACTAGTTTCTTATCAAGACCTATTGATGTTTTTGCAACAGGTCTCGTGCTAGCACGACTTGGCGGAGGGAGAGGGATTCGAACCCTCGAAGAGCTTTCACCCTTAACGGTTTTCAAGACCGCCGCCTTCAACCACTCAGCCATCCCTCCAATTATGTCTAGCCGCCAAGGTGGTTCAAGGCGGTCGTTTGTGGCTGAGATAGTAACAGAAGATGCATAAAATGTACACCGTCCCCGTGATACTATAAATGAAATGGAACCAGCAGTACGAGGAGTCTCTTGGGAAGCCCCACAACACCACCATGTCGAAAAGGGTAACGACTGGTTTTTTGCTTTGGCGATTGTCGACATTGCCCTTATCGTGGTGGCGATATTGATTGATAATGTCCTTTTTGCACTACTCATCGGTATTGCAGGCGGTGTACTCGCTATGTCAGCTGCCAAGCGCCCGGCGGTGGTACCATATGCGGTCACTGTCCGTGGGGTAAAGGTAGAAGATGAACTCTTTCCGTATGCCAATCTGGTCGCCTTTCATATTGACGAAGAAGATCACCGTGGCCCCCAACTTTTGATAAAGACTAACCGTCGTACTATTCCACTTCTTGTGCTCCCAATCCCGCCCGATCATGTCGATGATATTGAGGCGATTCTCAAAGAAAAACTTCCCGAAGAATTGATTCAGGAACCTCTCGGACTCAAGATACTTGAATTATTCGGGTTCTAAAGCACGTTCCTTAAGGGGTGACACAGCGCTTTTCTCGTGGTAGTATCGTCTCGCTCTACTGTCAAAATCTTTCTTCGTTTCACTGCGAAAATTTTGGCGAGAGCTGCATTCGGAACATAAATAAAAGTAAACTCTTATTTAGTCCCTCATTTGCTCTCGTAGTTTAATGGATAAAATTTCGGTTTGCGGTACCGGAGCTCCAGGTTCGACTCCTGGCGAGAGCACAAACAAACACAAAAGCTGACGCATTTCGTGCGTCAGCTTTTGTGTTATGCTGTCGGATATGCGATTGATGGGGATTGATTTTGGGAGTAAAAAGGTTGGAATTGCGTTTACCGACGAGTCGGGAAGTATGGCTTTTCCGCATGGTGTAATTCCAAACGATACTAACCTCAACAAAACCATCATTAAGCTGGTAAAGGAAAAGGGAGTAGGCGAGATAGTGATTGGACATTCTCTTGATAAGAGTGGTAAGGAAAATAAAATTCATACGTCAGTGGAAGAGTTCATGCTTGATATGACACTTGAACTTGGAATTCCGATTCACCTCGAACCAGAACAGTACTCCACTCAGCAAGCAATTCGCATTCAAGGAAAAAATGCGCAAACCGACGCAGCCGCTGCTGCCATTATCCTCGACAGTTTTATTACCCGAAAAAAATAATATGGAAAAAATCAGTTACGACGACTTTGCAAAACTTGAAATTAAAATCGGCACAATTCGTAGTGTTGAAGTAGTACCCGATGCTGACAAGCTCCTTCGTCTGGAAGTTGATTTTGGTGAAGAAGCACTTCGTCAGATTGTTTCGGGTATTCGAACATATTTTGAAGATATACAAATATTGGTAGGGAAGCAGTGTCCGTTTATTACAAACCTTGAGCCACGTACAATTCGAGGGCTGGTGAGCAACGGGATGATTCTTGCTGCGAGTACTGACGAATTGTTCGCGCTTCTTCATCCGAGTATTCAGCTTCCCACGGGAACAAAATTAAAATGATTACAGACGAAATTCAAGAAATTGAAAAACAGTATGAAAAGGAAGTTGAGGGACTGGTAAAAAAATCAGGACAGCTTTTGCAGTCGAAATATGGGCTGTGGGTCTTGGGCGCAATTACTTTTGTTGATTCTGCGCTCGCATTTCCGGGTCCGGTAGACCCATTTCTTGGGGCGTATATTATGGCCAACCGTTCGCGAGCTGTTTTGGCGTTGTTTGTGACAGTCTGTGCTTCAGTGGTGGGTGGGGTAATGCTCTATCTTTTGGCGGAATTTTTTACCGAACAAATTCTCACTTTCTTTGCAGTCCAGTCAGAGACGACTTTTAGTAGTATTGTAGAAACGTTTGATAAAGGGACCTTCACCATTTCATTTCTGGGAGCGTTCACTCCAATCCCGTATGGTTTTGTAGCGATTGCAGCGGGTGCGCTCAAAGGAAATATCTTCATGTTTATTCTCGGCTCACTTTTGGGGCGATCGATCCGATACGGAGTGGTTGCTTATCTCACATACAACTTTGGTGAACGGGCACTCACTATTGCAAAGGAAAATCTTACTTTCTTATCAATCGCGGCGATTGGTCTCGCCGCACTCTATCTTCTTTTCAGACTATACTTTTAAAAGTGTGGGTTCTGACGCATTTTCTAAATAAAAACAACGTATACTACTAGTATATGTTAAGGACGCTCATGCGTTTTATTCCGCCACCCTCGTACATCACCATGCCGTGTATTGGTTTGGATATTTCTGATACGTCGCTAAAATATATAGCATTTAAGCCATCAGCACGTGATAACCGAAAACGTGAAATCAGTGTTTGGGGCGATATTGATATTCCTTCTGGTGTAGTAAATAGAGGTGAAGTAACTGACCTTAAGCAGCTTGTAGCGGTGCTTAAGGAGTTCAGGGTAAAAACTGGAGCGGAATTTGTACGGGTCTCACTCCCTGAAGAACGCGCCTACCTCTTTGAAACCGAAATTAAATACAATACGCCAGTCAAAGAGGTGCGAGGCCTCCTTGAATTTCGTCTTGAGGAAAATGTACCCATTCCTTCACGAGAAGTTTTTTTTGATTATTCAATTCTCCCAGCAAAACCAAATATTCACACTGTCGATGTGTCAGTGGTGGCATACGCCAAGGAAACAATCCAAGCGTACTACGATGCGTGTATCGAAGCAGGGCTTCGCCCTGTTTCATTTGAAATTGAAGCGCAAGCGATGGCACGTTCGGTCGTACCCAAAGATGCCGATGGCGCAGTGATGGTAGTTGATTTTGGAAAGACCAGAACTGGTATTGGTATTGTTCATCGAAATACGCTCTTATATACCTCAACGGTCGATATCGGCGGTGATAAACTCTCACAAGTTTTACGAAAAGTAGTCGGTGATAAACCAGAAGCAGAACTCACGCGTATTAAAAATACCCAAGGCCTTATACGCGGAGTCAATTCTCCTGAAATTCGGGACACGCTGATGTCAACGGTTTCGGTTATCAAGGATGAACTTATTACCCGTATGCAATACTGGCACCTCCGAACTGGTAACCACGATGATCGTCGTATCGATTCTGTTATTTTGTGTGGTGGAAGCGCAAACCTTAAAGGTTTCCCTGAATATATAAGTGAGACCCTTGGTATACCTGCAGTACGGGGAAATGTCTGGGAAAATGTACTCTCACTTGATCACACCGTACCGCCGATTGATAGAAACCATTCATTTGGATACGCCGCTGCGATTGGATTGGCACTAAAGAAAACGGTATAGATATGATTAATCTCATTCCACCAACAGCAAAAAAGGGAATTAGAACCGAATACTGGCTTCGTGTTGTGACGACATGGTTCATTCTTATTACAGGAGCACTCGTGGCTTCCATCGCAGTTATGGCACCAGCATTTGTGCTCATTAATTTGCAGATTGGCGCAAGTGCTGAGTCGTCTGCCGTTGCTTCACAAAAGATTGCCGGTTATGAATCTGTTGCAAATGAACTTAAGCGATCAAATGTTGAGGCGAAGGCCGTCTTAGATACCACTGCGTATATTCCGATTTCTGATCAGATTGCCATCATCCGAAAATATGAAGGTCTAGACATTACGATTTCTGATATCGTCATTAGTCGTTCAAAAGATGGTTTTTCACCAATTCAAGTAACTGGGCGGGCAGTGAGTAGGCAGTCTTTGTCACAGTTCCGTGAGAGTCTTCTCGCTGAACCATCAATCGCTACTGTTGATTTGCCAATTTCAAACTTGGCAAAAGATAGAGACATTCAATTTAACCTTAGCGTAACGGTTAAGAAATTAACTCCATAGTATGACTCGTTCCACCATTAGAAATCTCATCATTACTTCAGTCCTCCTTTTGGTGGCAGTGGCGGCTTTCTTTTATTCAGCATACTTCCTAAAAACAAAAGAGCTGGCGCTTCAAAGTCAGCTCGCAACACTGCAAAAAGAACAGCAACAGGAAAGCCTTTACTTTCGTTTAGAGAAGCTTGCTATTGACTCAAAGGATAAACGTGAACAATTACGTACTCCACTTCTGGACCAAGAGAGTGAGAGTATTGAAGTTCTGACGTGGATTGAGGGGCTTGCACCACAAGCAGGGGTTTCGCTTGAAACAAAAAACCTACAAAAAATTTCTGATAAAGAAACTAAGACAGATTGGATAGAGATAGCTTTCGTTTTTTCTGGGAGCCAAGCTAATGTCGAACGGTTTGTTAATATTTTGGAGCATATGCCATATCTTTCATACATGACATCGCTCAACATGTCTGCCCGCCCAAATGCCACCTGGGAAGCTACCGCCACACTCCGCATCTTACTTTTTAAAGCATCATGAACAAGCACATAGAAGACATCATTAAAAGTATTAATCGTCACAAGAAAGGGCTTCGTGATCCGCAAATCATGCATCCCGAGCGAGAGTGGGGTATTGGCATTTTCTTGGCAGTGTTGATATTTATATTAAGTGCAACATGGAGTCTTTCGTTATACATTGAAAACCGCAACGCAGCTGCACATATGCAAACCGAAGAACAGCCAGAGTCCGTGGTGTATCGTGAGAGTCAGGTTGAGGAAGCGCTTGCGCGACTGGGAGAGAGAACAACTGTACTTACCTCACTACTCCCAAAAACCAACGAAATGGTTGAAGTACCAGAAGC